>CAMDFT010000001.1 GCA_945897795.1 Limnohabitans sp. Rim8
ACGATGCTGGCCTTCTTGATCAAGGCCTGCGTGGCCGCGCTCAAGAAATACCCCGAGTTCAACAGTTCGTTGGATGGCGATGCCATCGTCTACAAAAACTATTGGCACATCGGCTTTGCAGCTGACACGCCCAATGGTTTGATGGTTCCGGTCATCCGCGATTGCGACAAAAAAGGCGTCTTGCAGATCAGCCAAGAAATGGGCGAGCTGGCCAAGAAAGCCCGTGACGGCAAACTGGGTCCCGCAGAAATGACCGGCGCAACTTTCACCATCTCCAGCCTCGGCGGCATTGGTGGCAAGTACTTCACGCCCATCATCAACGCGCCCGAAGTGGCCATCTTGGGTGTGTGCAAGAGCACCATGGAACCCGTCTGGGACGGCAAGCAGTTTGTGCCCCGCCTGATGCTGCCCCTGTCTTTGACATGGGACCACCGCGTCATCGACGGCGCCGCAGCGGCACGCTTCAACGCGTTCCTGGGTCAAATCCTCAGCGACTTCCGTCGGGTATTACTCTAATCCTTTGGGGCGGACCCAAGCGCAGCTTGACTCGGCCCTCAACCTCTTGAGAAGAACATGGCACTCATAGATATTCAAGTCCCTGACATTGGCGACTTCGACGAAGTCACTGTGATCGAGCTGATGGTCAAGGTGGGCGACACCGTCAAATCTGACCAAAGTCTGATCACCGTGGAGAGCGACAAGGCCTCCATGGAAATTCCTTGCAGCCACGGTGGTGTGGTCAAAGAACTCAAGGTCAAGATTGGCGACAAGGTCAAGCAAGGCTCGGTGGTGTTGGTGCTCGAAGGCGAGGGCGCTGCAGTAGCCCCGGTCATTGCGAATGCCGCGCCCGCAAGCGGGCTCGCAGTGACAGAAGCACGGCAATCTGCTACTGCTAACGTCATTGCGAGCGAAGCGCGGCAATCCATGGATCGCTTCGTCCCTCGCGATGACGGCCCTGCACCCACGGCCTCATCCTTCGGCGGCTCTGCCGACATCGAGTGCGATGTGCTCGTGTTGGGTGGTGGCCCCGGCGGTTACTCGGCGGCATTCCGTGCTGCCGATCTCGGCTTGAACGTCGTCATCGTTGAGCGCTACGCCACCTTGGGTGGCGTGTGCCTGAACGTGGGTTGTATCCCATCCAAAGCGCTTCTGCACGTCGCGGCCGTCATGGACGAAGTCAGCCACATGGCCGACCTGGGTGTGGACTTTGGCAAGCCAGTGGTCAACATCGACAAGTTGCGTGGCCACAAAGAAAAAGTCATTGGCAAACTCACTGGCGGCCTGGCGGCCATGGCCAAGATGCGCAAGGTCACCACCGTGCGCGGCTTGGGTCAGTTCGTGGGTGCCCACCACCTTGAAGTGTCTGAGACCACCGGCACAGCGCAAGAACAAAATGGCAGCAAAAAAGTGATTGCCTTCAAGAAGGCCATCATCGCTGCAGGTTCACAAGCCGTGCGTTTGCCTTTCATGCCCAACGATCCCCGCGTGGTCGACAGTACCGGCGCTTTGGAACTCCAGAGTGTTCCGAAGCGCATGCTGATTCTGGGCGGCGGCATCATCGGCCTGGAAATGGGCACCGTTTACAGCACGCTGGGCGCACGCCTGGACGTGGTGGAAATGATGGACGGCCTCATGCAAGGCGCTGACCGCGACTTGGTCAAAGTCTGGCAAAAGATGAACGCCAAGCGCTTTGACAACATCATGCTGAAGACCAAGACCGTGTCTGCACGCGCCTTGCCCGAAGGCATCGAAGTCACGTTTGCAGCGGCAGAAGAGGGCGGCACAGCCCCCGCACCGCAGGTGTACGACCTCGTGTTGCAAGCCGTGGGTCGCACGCCCAACGGCAAAAAACTCGCAGCTGAAAAAGCTGGCCTGGCTGTGACCGACCGCGGCTTCATCAACGTCGACATTCAAATGCGCACCAACGTGCCGCACATCTTCGCCATTGGCGACATCGTGGGCCAGCCCATGTTGGCGCACAAGGCGGTGCACGAAGCACATGTGGCGGCCGAAGTCATTGCGGGCGAACTGCAAGGCAACAAAGAACTCGCTGCCGCTGCGTTCAACGCACGCGTCATCCCCAGCGTGGCCTACACCGACCCCGAAGTGGCCTGGGTGGGCTTGACCGAAGACCAAGCCAAAGCGCAAGGCATCAAGGTGAAAAAGGGCTTGTTCCCTTGGTCGGCCTCAGGCCGCGCCATTGCCAACGGCCGCGACGAAGGCGTGACCAAACTGCTGTTTGACGATTCACCCGAGGCCCACGGCCACGGCAAGATCTTGGGCGGCGGCATGGTGGGCACGCACGCAGGCGACATGATTGGCGAGATTGCGTTGGCGATTGAAATGGGCGCAGACGCAGTGGACATTGGCAAGACTATTCATCCGCACCCCACGCTGGGCGAAAGCATCGGCATGGCGGCAGAAGTGGCGCATGGCAGCTGCACGGACTTGCCGCCAGGCAAGAAGTAAACGCTTCATGCAACAAATCAAAAAGCCCGGACGGGGAACCGTACGGGCTTTTTTGTTTTCTGCAAGTTTCAGCTCTGCAGCCATAAATCCAGCGGCATGCCCCCCGTGCCAATGATCAGCGGCTGTGCCTTTGGAAACTGCTGCAAAAATGCGGTCAGGCCCGAAACATTGCCCATGTTGTGGCCGCTTTTCACTTCCAGTGCGTGCAGCGTTTGGCCGTCGCGCAGCACGTAGTCCACTTCTTTTTGGCCGTTGTTCC
The DNA here is from genome assembly GCA_945897795.1 of Limnohabitans sp. Rim8. Lineage (GTDB taxonomy): Bacteria > Pseudomonadota > Gammaproteobacteria > Burkholderiales > Burkholderiaceae_C > Limnohabitans_A. The sequence goes on from CAMDFT010000001.1 coordinate 2,729, forward strand.
AGTAGTGAATGAGGGGGTGGCGGCTGCTGTGCGTCAGATGGCGGGCCAGCAGCTCCGTGCCCACGGCGCTCTCGGCCAGACGGCCCCACACATCGGGGCGCGCTTGCGCCGCTTGCAGGCCCACACCTTGTGCGACCCAGTGGCAGCCCATCAGGGCGTTGTTAAACACTTGCAGCTTGGGGCTGGATGCCCGCTGGCGCACCACTTGGCCCATGTATTTGGGCAGGCCGCAGGCCATGCCCGCGCCTTCGAGCAGGTCGAGGTAGTGGGCGAGGGTGGTGGTGTTGCCCGCATCGTCGAGCTGGCCCAACATCTTTTGGTAGCTCAGGATCTGACCGCTGTACACGCAGGCGAGGTCAAACACGCGGCGTAACAGCGCGGGCTTTTGTACGGGGGCCATCAGCAGCACGTCTTTGCTGATGGTGGTTTCGATCAAAGCGTCGCTCACGTAGGCGGCCCAGCGGGTTTCATCGTGCACCAAGGGGGCTGCGCCGGGGTAGCCGCCATAAAAGATGAACTGCTCCAAGCTAAAGCCAAAGGCGTCGCGCATTTCGGCGTAGCGCCAGTGGCCCAGGCGGGTGATCTCAAACCGCCCGGCCATGCTTTCGCTCAAGCCCCGTGCGATCAGCAGCGGGGCCGAGCCGAGGATGACCACGCGCACATCGCGACCCGCGGCGGTGTCTTCGTCCCACAGGCGTTTGACTTCTTCGGTCCAGTTGGACACTTTTTGGATCTCGTCCAGCACCAGCACGCAGCTGCCCGCTTGGGCCGCGAGCGCTCGGGCCACTTGCCATTGGGTGCCCAGCCAGACTTGGCCTTGCAGACCGGGGCCATCGGCACTGGCACTGTGCTGGGCTTTGGGGCTGGTGCTTGGCTGGTCTTGAGCGTCCCGTTGCAAGCGCTCCAGAGCCTGGCGCACAAGCGTGGTTTTGCCCACTTGGCGTGGGCCAGCGACCACCTGTAAAAACAGACGCGGCTCTTGGAGCCGGGCAAGCAGAGGGGCAAGTGCTTCGCGTTCGATGGTCATTTTTGATTTGCTCAATTGATTGAGTAATTTAACTCATTATATTGAGTAAATTAAATTCCATCCATGCATGCACGCTGGTCAATGCGCCTCAAGCTAACAAAGCTCTACCCACTCATGATCTGAAGAGCGGGCAAAAAATGAACGCCAAACGCTTTGACTTGCAGCTGCTCAAGACCGAGTCCGCACGCCCCAGCGACGCCCACATCACCCCCGAAATGGCCTGGGTGGGCTTGACCAGGACCGAAGCCAAAGCTTGAACGGATGTGCCGTGTTTGACATCAACTGCCTTGACCACCTGGCTGATCTCATTGTCAAAGCTGTCTTGAGATGACTTGGATCAATATGGGCAGAGATGCAAGGCATAGGATGAACTCACCCCCTGATGTTGATTACGAAAACTGATCTCTTCGCGACTTGGGGTTCACATTGACCCAAAGGGTTCACCATGCAAGTCGGAAAAGAGAAACTTCTCTGGATGTACGAGAAGATGGTTCAGATTCGTTATTACGAAGAGACCATGGCCGCGGTCTACATGGAAGGCAAACTTCCACCCGCTATTCAAAAGGGGTTGGCTTTTGACATAGGTGCCGGCCCTGTACCCGGCGAGATGCATTTGGCTGCAGGTCAAGAGCCTGTTGCCGTGGGTATTTGTGCCCACTTGTCTGACGATGACACGGTGGTTGGCACCCATCGTCCGCATCACTTCGCGATAGCCAAGGGCGTGCCCCTCAATCCCATGACGGCTGAGATGTTTGGCAAAGTGACAGGCCTAGGAAAAGGCAAGGGCGGTCACATGCACTTGTTTGACAACGCCCACAAGTTCAGCTGCAGCGGCATCATCGGTGCCAGCATGCCCATTGCTTGTGGGGCAGCTTTGGCGGCTAAAAAACTAGGCAAAAACTGGGTGTCGATTGCTTTCTTTGGTGAAGGCGCAGCCAACCAAGGCTCATTTCATGAGTCGCTCAACTTGGCAGCTATTTGGAAATTGCCCGTGATTTTTGTCTGTGAAGACAACCAGTGGGCGATCTCAGTGCCTAAAACAAAGGCCACGTCCATTGAATGGATTGCAGACAGGGCAGCCGGGTATGGCATTCCTGGCATTCGAGTGCCTGAAAACGATGCGCTTCAAATCTTCGAAGCCGTGGCACCCGCCATCGCCAGAGCCAGACGAGGCGAAGGCCCCAGCTTGATTGAAATCAAAACGGATCGGTATTTCGGACACTTTCAAGGTGACCCCGAAACGTATCGTCCCAAAGATGAAGTTACCAATTTAATAAAGAGTGATCCCATTCCCAAGCTGTCGCAAATGCTGAAAGACAAAGGATTTTTAACGGCAGATCAAGAGTCAAGCATTGTTCAGAACATGCATCAGCAAGTGGACGCTGCATTCGACTTTGCACGCAAGAGTGAATATCCCAATGCCAAAGATGCATTGCAAGATGTTTTTGTCAATGGTCACTTGAACGGCAGGGCTTTGGTATGAAAACGAATCGCACATTGACCATGGCGCAAGCCATTTCTGAAGGCATCGCGCAAGAAATGACGCGAGATTCAAATGTCTTTGTCATGGGAGAAGACGTTGGATCTTATGGCGGCATCTTTGGCGCCACAGGCGGTTTGCTAGACAAGTTTGGCAAAGACCGCATCATGGACACGCCCATTTCTGAAACGGCCTTCATTGGGGCAGCAACAGGGGCCGCAGCCGCCGGCTTGCGTCCTATTGTGGAGTTGATGTTTGTGGACTTTTTTGGTGTTTGCATGGACCAGATCTACAACCACTTGGCAAAGAACACCTACATGTCTGGCGGGCATGTGAGCTTGCCCGTTGTGATCACCACTGCCATTGGCGGTGGTTATGGCGATGCAGCACAACACTCACAATGTTTGTACGCTATTTTTGCGCACATGCCAGGCATCAAAGTGGTCGTGCCGTCCAATGCCTACGATGCCAAAGGCCTTATGGTTCAAGCCATTCGAGACAACAATCCAGTGATCTTCATGTACCACAAGGGCATCATGGGACTGCCGTGGATGGCTTTCTTCGAGGGCAGCAGCAATGCTGTGCCGGAAGATTTGTATGTTGTCCCATTTGGCAAAGCCAACATCGTGAGAGAAGGCTCAGACCTGACCATTGTGACCATCAGCCAGATGGTGCAGAAGGCCGTATTGGCTGCCAAGGTTTTGGAAGAGCAGAGCATTCATGCCGAAGTGATTGATTTGCGTACCCTGGTACCCATGGACACCGAGAGTGTTCTGAAGTCAGTTCGCAAAACAGGTCGCTTGTTGATTGTGGATGAAGACTACTTAGGCTTTGGTTTAAGTGGCGAGATATCTGCGGTCATTGCTGAAAACTTGGACAGCGTTTCACTGAAGGCGCCCATAAGGCGGCTTGCAGTTCCCAATGTGCCCATTCCATTTAGCCGACCATTAGAGCAATTTGTGATTCCCCAGGTCCCCAATATTGTTCTTGCTGCGCAAGAACTCATGGTCAAAAAAATTGCGCTATTGGAGGCGAAGTGATTGCGATCAAACTTGACGATGCGGCATGGGATGGCGCTCAGGACAATGCGCAGGCCTTGTTAGAAAAATGGCTTGTTGCAGAAAATGAACCAGTCAAAAAAGGGCAGGTATTGGTCACCGTTGTGATGGTTAAGGCAACGATTGATATTGAAGCGCCAACCGACGGACACATCGAAAAAATATGGGTTCCCAACGGTGAAAGTTTCGCCCTGGGAACCACTTTGGCGACGTTTAAAAATCAAGACAGATCAAGTTGAACGATCAAACCGCCAATGTGCGAACGCCATCCACTGACATGAAATTGTCGACCAACCATCAAAAGAGAATGCCATGAACAGACTGACTGGAAAGACCGCCATTGTGACCGGGGGAGCCCTTGGCATTGGTCGGGCCTGCGTGGAGCGGATGATTGAAGAAGGTGCACAAGTTGCGATCTTCGATGTGATGAGTGCCGAAGGCGAAGCACTGGCCAGCGCTCTTTCTGCCAAGGGCCACTCGATTGCATTCTGGCGCGTCGATGTGACCGACGAGGCTTCGGTGAAATCAGCCATCGATGCCGTCGCCGCCAGATTTGGCGGCTTGCATGTGATGGTGAACAACGCTGGAATTTCGGGCAGTCCTAAGCCATCCGATCAGGTGACCGAGGACGAATGGGACCGCGTGCAGGCAGTCAATGTCAAGGGGGTTCTGTTCGGCACCAAGCACGCGATCCCGCATCTGCGTGCGGCAGGTCGTGGGTCCATCATCAACCTCTCCTCCATCGCTGGGCTGATCGGCATAGGCAATCTGGCGGCGTACCACGCATCCAAAGGGGCTGTGCGCTTGATGACCAAGAACGATGCAGTCACCTATGCGCCCGAACAGATCCGTGTCAATTCGATTCACCCCGGCTACATCTGGACGCCGATGGTGGAAAACCACCTGCGTTCGACCTCGCTTGACCTTGAAGCAGCCAAGGCGGCCGCAGGTTCAGTCCATCCCCTTGGCCACATGGGTGAACCCGACGACATTGCGTGGGCGGCGGTATGGCTGGCTTCGGAAGAGGCCAAGTTCGTCACCGGAGCAGAAATCACGATCGATGGTGGCTATACGGCACGATGAGTGAATCGCGATCCTTTTTCTGTGTCCTAATAAAAGTCAATCATGGGTACTCTGCAATCTTCAAATCTTTGGTTGAATCAATCTACATCAACTTCTAAACCTGTTGCGAGTTGTGTCTAAAACTCAATACTGACAGTGACCGAACCAAATGAATGACTAGGCCCTTGTTCATCAAATTCACGAGTTCTAAAAACGCGCATCAGTGCTAGCTTTACACCGTGTCCCGCGATAGGGCGTTGTGCACTGATCCCCAACGCCGCTTGCGTGACCCAGGGCCTGCGAGTTACGCTGTGGCTGGATTGAAATAGATTCCCGTCGAGCGAGAAGTCGTGCACTACAAGTTTTGATTCGAGCGTTGCAAACAGATGGATGCCTGCGCGTGGGCGGGTTGACCCAGTGCTGGCGTCCTCAGTATTACCATGAATGGATGCTGCGGAGGGCGGGCGGTTTTCAGCCCCGGGACGGATTGGGTAGGTACCAAAGTCGTTGGGAATATTCCAGCCAATCCGGCCTTCAATGCCAACTGTTGCCGAAGTTTCGATGTTGCCCAATTGCAGCCCCAGGGAGCGAATGGAATCGACAGAAAAACCAGGCTGGATAGCTCCTGTGCCCTTGAAATTCTTGAATTTACGGTCTAGTGCCATTTGCAAAGCGGGCTCATTGTCCAGTTGATTGTTCCAGCCTTGAAATTTATCGGCACCGACAATGTTATGGACGGTGTGTTGTGTAGGTCTGGCCAACGCCAGGGGGCCAATGACGCCCAAGGTTATCTCGCGTGTATCCAGTATTTCCGTGTTGTTTTGGGGAGCGTGTTGGCGACGGTTCCACGCCATTCCCACATACAGTAACCCCGCGTAGGGCCGATCGTCCAAAATTAGTGCGGTTTGGTTCGAGTCCTTGGGTGTGAACATGGATTGGCCAAACTTAACCACCACATTTTGAGTTTGAGCAGGGTTATCGGGATCAGCCCAAAAACTGGGGTTCAAATATCGGATGAGTTCGGCATGCAACCGCACCGGAACGGTTAGACACTCGGGTTTTAGTTGGCCAACCAGGTCGTGCGATACCGCAGTGAAGGCCACGCCGTTGGTGTAGTTTTGATCCGTTTCGGCAAACAAGTCATTTTCAAGTCGGGCAGAAAAACCCCGAAATCTGATTGCATCCTGAGTATTGCATTGTGGTGGAACGGTTTCCGTGCTGCTGGCAAATTGTGCGCTGACAGGCGCCACACCACAAATTAGCATGAATGCCACCGCCGCGCTCCTACGTGCGTACTTGGCTCGGGAAAGCTTGGCATTGGTATGCAGGATGCTCATAAATTGTGGGAAGACGGCTTGGCTCGGGACTATGCATTCCATGTCATTTTCATCAGGAACCGTAAGCAGTCTTTGACATACATCAAGTGAAGCATTTAGAAAAAATGCAGAATCACGCCATGCCAATTCAAAGCTACTTAATTTCTAAACTGGCTTTGTGAGCACTCATGAAAATTATTCCATTGCTGAGTTCTAAGCGCACCTTGCTATTTTTAGGTGGGCTAGCTTTGCTGGCTATGGTTGTCTTTGTCGCGTTTCGCATCGGGCCGCTTGCGCCTGTCAAAATCACAGCAGTTCAAGTCCAAAACAAGTCTTTAAATCCAACAATTTTTGGAATTGGTGGCGTCGAAGCACAGCAAAGTTGGTTGCTTGGCCCCCTTGCAGCTGGCCGTGTCCTGCGGATTCACGTGCAGGTGGGTCAATATGTGAAAGCAGGGCAGTTGTTAGCCGAAATGGATCCCTTGGATCTGGATGAGCGCCATGCATCACAAGAAGCGGCGCTTTCCAAAGCCATGAGCTCACTGGCCTCTGCGCAGGCTCAATTGGAAGATGCTCTAACGCGTCGGGCCGTGGCGAATACAAATTGGGTTCGACAAGTTGAACTTGCGCGTCAAAACTTTATCAGTCAGGGCGCTTTGGAGGTTCGCGAACAAGAGTTGTTATCTGCAAATGCAGTTGTCAAAGTGGGACAAGCCAACGTGGCTTCTGCCTCACAAGACATTAAAAAAATTCAAGCGGACAAGCAGGCCGCTTTCGTGCAGCGTCAATCGATGCGTTTGATTGCACCTGCTCATGCAGTGGTCACCAGCCGTGATGCCGAAGCGGGTAGCACTGTCGTGGCGGGTCAAGCCGTATTGCGGTTGTCACAACCCACCAGCTTTTGGATCAAGATGCGCGTTGATCAAGGTCGTTCTTTTGGGCTGGCTGTGGGTTTGCCTGCTTCCATTGTTTTGCGTTCCAACCCACTTCAGAGTTTGGCTGGAAAAGTAGAGCGTGTTGAGTGGCAATCTGATGCAGTCACTGAAGAGAAAATAGCGCAAGTGTCGTTTGATCGATTGCCATCAAATTTGTCGATGGGAGAGATGGCTGAAATCACTTTAATCTTGCCTGCAACAACTCCTGCATTGGTTCTCCCTCAAGCTAGCGTGCAGCAATTCCAGGGTCGCACGGGCGTATGGAAGTTATCGCCCCATCAGCTCGAATTTGTGGATGTGAAGTTGGGCGCATTCAGCACTGAAGGCTGGGTTCAAGTCCTTGAAGGCTTGCAGCAGGGCGATGAGGTGGTTGTATACAGCGAAAAGCCGCTGTCACCTCAAACCCGTTTCAAAGTCGTTGATGCTTTGATCAAAAAGCCCCAGACATGATCAGCTTGGCAGCCCGTGACATTGGTCACAACTGGGCTAAGTTTTTACTCACCGGTATTGGGCTTGGCCTATTGATTGGCGTCACTTTAACCATGGCAGGTGTTTTTCGGGGCATGGTAGACGACGCGCAAACCTTACTGACCAATAGTGGTGCAGATTTGTGGGTCGTTCAAAAAGATACGCAAGGGCCATATGCCGAATCTTCGAGTTTGAAAGACGATGTGGTGCGAAGTATTGCCGGTATGCCCGGCGTACTGCAGGCAGCCAATGTGACCTATTTCACCATGCAGGTCAGCGTATTGAGGCATGAAGGTGCCAAAGAAACCAGAAGCATGGTTGTCGGCATTGAACCTGGATCGCTGCATTTGCCAGGCCAACCTTCACACTTGCTTGCGGGTCGCCACCTTACAAAAAGCCACTACGAAGCCGTGGTTGATGTAAAAACAGGTTTCAAAATTGCCGACAAAATTCAAATACGACGTCATGTGTATGAGGTGGTCGGCATCACCCAAAGAATGGTGTCATCAGGTGGCGACCCGATGGTTTTCATTCCTCTCAAAGATGCCCAAGAGGCCCAGTTTTTGAAAGACAACGATGCCATCGTCAATGAACGACTTCGAACGGCGTTAAATCCAAGTTTCAACCGTCCTTCTGTCCCTGGACTTTTGGATGCGGTCCAAAATTTACAAACCAGCAGTCGACATGTGAATGCTGTTTTGGTGCGTGTATTGCCAGGATGGCATCCTGATTTTGTGGCCGAGCCCATTAGAAGGTGGAAGCATCTGACGGTTTATACGCGGGACGACATGGAAGAAATCTTGGTTAAAAAATTAATTGCCACGTCTGCCAAGCAGATCGGCATGTTTCTGGTCATTCTAGCCATCGTCAGTGCCGCCATTGTGGCGTTCATCATCTACACCATGACATTGGGCAAGATTCGTGAAATAGCCGTTCTCAAGCTGATTGGTACCAAAAATGCCACCATTGCATGGATGATTTTGCAACAGGCATTGGGCCTAGGGGTCATCGGCTTTGTTGTGGGCAAAATTTCTGCAACAATTTGGGCACCCATCTTTCCTAAATTTGTTTTGTTATTGACCGAGGACGCCTTGATGGGTTTTGCGCTGACCATGCTCATTTGTGCACTGGCAAGTACTTTGGCAATCCGAGCCGCATTAAGTGTTGATCCAGCCCAGGCCATTGGCTAAGGACTCAGACATGGCAAACGCAATGGGTGGCATCAAAATTGAAGATCTTCGAAAAGTTTACGGACAAGGTGATACGGCTGTAGAAGCTTTGAAAAATGTCAACATGTACGTTGCGCCAGGCGAAGTCGTAGGGCTTGTAGGTCCCTCAGGCTCGGGTAAAAGTACATTGTTGAAATGTTTGGGTGCGATCATTGAGCCTAGCGCTGGAAAAATGACACTGGGTGATGAGCTCATCTATGACAATGGCTGGAAGATTCCAGATCTGCGGGCTTTAAGAAGAGATCGAATCGGATTTGTTTTTCAAGCCCCATACCTCATCCCTTTTTTGGATGTCACTGACAACGTTGCCTTGTTGCCAATGTTGGCAGGCGTTTCTAATGAGCAGTCACGACTGCGCGCTCTGGAGTTGTTAACTTCCCTAGATGTTGTGCATCGAGCGAAAGCAGAGCCTTCGCAGTTGTCTGGTGGTGAGCAACAGCGTGTTTCTATTGCAAGAGCACTGGCCAATCGCCCCCCCGTTATTTTGGCCGACGAACCCACGGCGCCTTTGGACAGCGAAAGGGCGTTAGGCGTGATGCGAATACTGAATGCCATGGCCAAACAATCCAATACGGCCATCATTGTGGTGACACATGACGAAAAAATAATTCCAACATTTAAACGCATCTATCACATACGCGATGGTGTGACTCATGAGGAGGTTGGAGAAGGTCGGACTTTAGATTAATTTTCTTGATGAAAGCAACGGGCACTTCTGAGTTGGCCGCGCATATTCCGTAAGGGCTGCGCGGTTTTTTTGTGCTCAATCACTGCTCCATTTGTCGTCGGTCATTGCGGCATTGGAGCCGACCTTGTCCTAGGCCGCTTGGGCAGCGCCAGCGTTGCCCGCGGCAGCGCGCTGCTGAAAAAATTTGGCTGTCTTCATGGGACTGATCTTTTTCAGCAATTGCCACCACAAAGAATTGGTTCATGGTGGTGTCGTCAGCGGCTGCAATGCGCTTGGCGGCTTGTTTAAGCGATTCGGGCAGGCGTAGGGCATAGCCCTGCAAGGGCCATCGTTGGGTGAATTGGCCCGTTCAATCGACCTTTGCTCCACTGGCTTTTACAACGCCTTCATAGCGGTTGAACTCGCGCTTGATGAGCTCAGCGAACTGCTCGGGTGTCGATGGAACAGGTTCAGCCATCATGCTGGCAAATTTGGTCTTGATGTCGGGCGACTCCAGCGCGGCGACAAATGCTTTGTTGAGACGCGCGACAACGTCCTTGGGCGTCGCCGCTGGCGCGACGAGGCCCCACCAAGTATCGATTTCAAAGCCGGGCCAGATCTCCGCCATCGTGGGCACATCGGGCAGCAGCGCACTGCGCTTGAGCGTGGTCACAGCCAGGGGCAACACCTTGCCAGCCCGGATGTTGGCACCCGATGTGGCCAGATTGTCCAGGGTGAAATCCACCGTGCCCGACAACATGGCGAGTTGGGAGGGCCCGCCTCCGTTGTAGGGAATGTGCACGGCAAACAAGCCGGCCTTGGTCTTGAACATCTCTCCGGCCAAATGGCCTCCGCTGCCATTGCCACCGCTGGCATAGGACAGCTTCGCTGGATTGACCTTGGCGTAGGCGATGAAATCTTTCAGATTGGTGATGTTCAATTTCTTCGCCGTGTCGGCGTTCATCACCAGTACGTTGGGGATGCGAACCATCTGTGTGATGGGCGCGAAGTCTTTGATTGCGTCGTAAGGCATCTTCTTGAAGAGCCAGGGATTGATGGCATGCATCGCCACTGCGGCCATGCCAATGGTCAGCCCGTCGGGTGCGGCCTTTGCAACGACGTCAACACCAATGTTGCCACCGCCTCCAGGACGGTTTTCGATCAGCACGGGTTGGCCCAGCGAAATGGCTGCTTTCTCTGCGATGAGACGGCAGGTCACGTCGGTCGCACCACCCGCAGCGAAGGGCACGATCAGGCGGATCGGCTTGCCCTGTGCATGAACGAACTTGGGCAGGGAAAGCGCAGCGCCTGCGGCACCAATGAATAGACGGCGGTCCATAAAGAGTCTCCTGAATTCGGTTAGATGTGCATTCTCATTATGCAGTTGGTCGTCGACGCCTTGGACAAGATTCAAGGACTCGTTATGCCCTGCAAGTCAAAGGGTGATGGCTTGGATTATTTGCAGCATCTCAATGCGCACCGAGGTAACACCCATCAACCCGCTCTCCATCCGATTCATCACCTTCTTCAATGCACAGCGCCGCAATCAAGGCCTGGTCCACCACCTGGCCGGGCAGCAGCAGCTCTTCATTCGTCCAGCGCTTGACCAAGTGGCCATTGGCGACGCCGCCGGTGTGCGGGGCTTGGTAGGCGCGGCGGTGCTGCAGGGTCACGCCGCTGTTGGCGTTGGCAATAAAGCGGCTTTCGCCCAAGGCCCAGGGTTCAAAGTAGGCGTTGGCGGCGGCGTCTACTTGGCGAAAGTAGCTGCGTGCGCCTTCGGCATCGAGCTTTTTGCGCACGGTGCGGGTGATGAGGCCTTGCAGCTGGTCAAGCGCGGCATCGTCCATGTGGCTGATGGTGCTCAGGCTCATGTCTTGACCCGCCAGCACAGGCGTGGTGGCCAATTCGGCGGGCAGCACCTGAACCATGGCTTTGACCACATCGTGGTGCGGTGCCACGGCGGTGGCCACGCCCCGTGTTTGCGGCTGGATGGGACAGCGGATTTCAACAAAGCGCGGCTTCACAGGACCTGAGCAGCCGTCGTGGTGGTAGTACTCGCCCTGGCTGAGGCGCCCCTTGCTGGAGCGACCGCGCACGTCGCGGTAGCTGGGGTGCTGGGTGTGCACATTCAGGCACACCACCAGGCCCGTGGCATCGACCAGTTGGTAAAAGGCTTCACGCCATTCGGGCAAGAGCAGTTGCTCGTGCAAATAGTCGCTGGGTTCGGTGCCTTCGTGCCCGACTTCACCTTCAATAACCAACACGAACGGGCGTGGCCTGCGCACGCGCCATTGGCGCTGGGCAAAGTTCAGCACATCGGTGATGGGGGCCTCTTGGGCGCTGCGAGCCGTGGATGCGGACATGGGTGGAAATTCGGTTGAGGTCAGACCCGAACAAGGCGTTGGGGACAAATGTTAATTTTAGGGGGTTGCCTTGTTGTACATCAGGCACCCACTGGGCTGCTGGGCAATGCAGGTGACTGCCCCTGCGTGGCCAACGCTGTAAATTGCACCCAATTCCGAGCTTATGCCTGAAAGGTTGCGTGGTTTTTCCAACATTGACAGCCTTACATTCGATTGAGCCCATGAATCCCACATCTGATGCTCCCGCGCGGGCAGACCACCCGCTTCAGGGCATCGCCTGGATGGTGGCGGGGGTGTTCTTGCTGTCCGTGATGGATGCCTTGTCCAAGCATGCGGTGTCGCAGTTGTCGATTCCGGTATTGATTGCGGCGCGCTCAGCGCTGGTGCTGATTTTGCTGGCGCCGTGGGTGCTGCGCAGCGGGGGCTGGTCGGCCTTGCGCACGCGCCGTCCGTGGGCACATGGGGTGCGCGGCTTGTTGGCGGTGTGTTCGATGTTGGCGTTTTTTGAAAGCTTGCGCTTGTTGCCGCTGGCCACGGTGATTGCCATCAGTTTTGCCGCGCCGCTGTTCATGACGTTGTTGTCAGTGCCCTTGCTCAAGGAGCGTGTAGGGGTGCACCGTTGGGGCGCGCTGTTGGCCGGTTTTGTGGGTGTGAGCCTGATCGTTGGGCCGCAGGCGATGGACGGCGAACTGGGTCAGGGGGCTTGGCTGGCTTTGGTGGCTGCATTTTTTTATGCCGCTTCGATGACCTGTGTGCGCTGGCTGTCGCCCACCGAGAGCGACCTGTCGATGTTGGTTTGGCAGAACCTGACCATGGGCCTGGCCGGTGCGGTGGGCTTGTTCTTTGTGCCTCTGCAGGTGGCACCGGGCATGTGGCCCATCATCGCGTTGATGGCCGTCTTGGTGCTGCTGGGTCAGCGTTGCACCTTTCGGGCCTTGCGTCTGGCGCCTGTGGGTGTGGTGGCGCCTTTCCATTACAGCGAGTTGCTCTTTGCGGCTTTGTTCGGTTGGGTCTTTTGGCAGGAGTGGCCTGGGCCCCATGTTTGGTGGGGCGCGTTTTTTGTGGTCGGCGCGGGTTTGTACACCTTGTGGCGTGAGCGCGCGCGCACGCTGTTGGGCGGTTGATGGGCCCACTTGGGCCTTTCTAGCGGCTGCCAGGCTCAATCGGCATAACCAGGGTTCACCCGGTCGATCACCCGCATCATGGCTTCAAAAAACAGGCGCTCGCGTTCGCTGCGGGGGTGACGGTCTTGTGGGCTGGGGTTTTTGATGCGCCGGATGACCGATTCGGTCAGCACGTTCAGGGGCTGTCCCGTGCCCATGGCCAGCACTTGCGTGCGGCAGGCTTTTTCGAGCTTGTAGAGCCTGCGGTAGGCTTGTGCCACGGTGTCGCCCACCGTCATGACGCCATGGTTTTTCATGAAGAGCACAGTTTTGCCACCGCTCATGAGCTGCGACAAGCGCTCTCCCTCAGACAAGTCTGCCGCCAGCCCGGTGTAATGGTCGTCGTAGGCGATGGTGCCGTCAAAGAAGGCCGCGGTTTGGGTGGCGGGCAGCAAGCGGTTGGCTTTGAGCATGTTCAAAGCCAGCGCCCAAGGCTGGTGGGTGTGCAGCACCACTTTGGCTCCGGTGAGGCGGTGCACCGGGGCATGGATGGATTGCGCAGACAGCTCCACCACGCCTGTGCCCTCCAGGGTTTCGCCCGCTTCGTTGAACACCATCATGGTGCTGGCCCGGGCCTCGGACCAGTGCACGCCAAAGGGCGAGATCAGGTATTGGTCTTCACGCCCCGGCACAGCCACAGTGAAGTGGTTGTCGATGCCTTCGTCAAAATCGTGCAGGACGGCCAAGCGCAAAGCGGCAGCCAGGTGCACCTTGGTTTGCCACACCGGTTCGTCTTGGGCAGGTGTTGGGGCTGTTGAGGTGGCGGCTGACATGGGCGGGTCTTTCGAAGGTTGAACTGTCCTGCACTCTAGGCACCCACCGCCTGCGGGCCTGTCACTTGGGCGGCTCGCTTTGTACCCCCTCGCTACAATAGACGACTTCACCGGGGGTGCCTGGCCGCATGAGCAGCCTGGGCTGAGACATACCCCTCTCACCTGATCTGGGTTGTGCCAGCGTAGGGAGCGTGATGCGAATGCCACCCCATCGCCCATGTGCGTTGACCGGCTTTGCTGTCATGACCCTCGCGGCTTGTTGAGCGAAAGGCAGTTGGCGATGCAAAGGCGGTTTTTGGTGACCGGTACCGGGCTGGCATGGGTGCTGAGCAGCGCCATGGTCTGGGCTGCGGCAGGGCAGGCGCTGGCACAAAACCCACCCCCAAACCAATCCTCAAGCCCAACGCCAACGCTGCTGCGTGTCATGACGCACAGCTCGTTTGATCTGCCCAAACCCTTGCTGGTGCAGTTTGAAAAAGATGCGGGTGTGAAGCTGCAGCTGATCAAAGGCGGCGATGCGGGTGAGATGCTGAACAAGTTGATCCTGAGCCGTGCCGCGCCCGTGGCCGATGTGGTGTTTGGCATCGACAACACCTTGCTGCCCCGCGCCCTGGCCAGTGGCATCCTCGACACCTACCCCGGCGCGGCCGCTCAAAGCAAAGCCCTGGCGGGCATGGCCGAGGGATCTGCTGCACAACAAGACCTGCCAGCCCCCACTGCCGACAGCGGCGTGGTGGGTGGGGTGGTGCCGGTGACCCAGGGCTTTGTGAGCCTGAACATCGACAAAGCCTGGTTCCAGAAAAAAGGCCTGGCCCTGCCCCCAAACCTGCAGGCGCTGGCCCAGCCGGCTTACCGCGATTTGTTGGTGATGCCCAACCCGGCCACCTCCAGCCCCGGCCAAGCGTTTTTGCTGGCCACGGTGGCGGGCTTGGGCGAAACGGCGGCTTGGGAGTGGTGGGGCCAGATGCGTGCCAACGGCGTGAAAGTGGTCAAGGGCTGGAGCGAAGCGTATTACACCGAGTTCAGCCAAAACGGCGGCACCCGGCCCATGGTGGTCAGTTATGCCACCAGCCCTGCCGCCGAGGTGTTCTACAGCAAGGACAAACTGGCCGCATCGCCCACAGCCAATCTGTTTTTGCCGGGCGGGGTGTTCCGTCAGGTGGAAGGGGCGGCCTTGCTCAAGGGGGCGACGCCATCCGCACGCACGGCGGGCGTGAAGTTCATTGAGTTTTTGCGTTCTGTGCCGGTGCAGCAGGCGCTGCCAACCAGCATGTGGATGTACGCGGTGCAGCCCGGTGTGCCGCTCGATGCAGTGCTGCAACACGCCCAAGCGCCCACACATTTTGAGCGATTGCCGCTGCAAACCCTGAGCACGCAAGCCGCCCGCTGGCAGCAGCGCTGGACGCAGGTGGTGCTCAAGTGACAGGGCCAGGGTCTTGGCGATGAATCCCCCAAAGCGGCCAGTTCTGCGCTCAAGGCACAACGCCCTGTGGCTGGCGGCTGTGCCGCTGCTGTTTGCCTTGGTGTTTTTGGCGCTGCCGGTCGCGCGCTTGCTTTTTGAAGGCTTGTGGGGTGAACCGGTGCCAGGCTTGGCGCTGGCCGACACCGGCCCTTGGTGGCGCGATGCGCACCTGCAGTGGCGCGTGGGCTGGACGCTGGTGCAGGCTTTGGTCACCTGCGTGGTTTGTCTGGTGCTGGGTTTGCCCATGGCCTGGGTGCTGGCACGCCTGGATTTTGCAGGTCGGCTGTGGTGGCAGCGCGCTTTGCTGCTGCCTTTTGTGGTGCCTACTTTGGTGGCCGCGCTGGGTGTGTTGTCACTTTGGGGGCCACGCGGTTGGTTGGGCGAGCCTTTGGCGCAAGCGGGTGTGTCTGTGCAAGACGGCCCTTGGTTGCTGCTGCTGGGCAATGTGTTTTTTAACCTGGGTTTGGTGGTGCGCGCAGGCAGCGACGGCTTGGCGCAGGTCAGCGCCCAACAGGTGGCACTGGCGCGTACCTTGGGGGCCACGCCATGGCGGGCGTTTTGGCGGGTCGAGTGGCCGGTGGTGGCCCCTTGGTTGGCCTCGGCGGTGTGCTTGGTGTTTTTGTATTGCTTTACCGGCTTTGGCTTGGCTCTGGTGTTGGGTGGACAGCACTGGGCCACGGTGGAGGTGGAGATTTACACCCTGATCGCGCACGAGCTGGCGCTGGGGCCGGCGGCGGCCTTGGCCGTGGCCATGCTGGCGCTGACCGGGGGCGTGGCTTGGGCTTACGCCTGGGTGGAGCGCCGCTTGGCGAATCCGGCGCGCATCACCCCGGTGGCGCGCCGCCCTTTGAGGGGGGCGGGCCAGTGGATCTGGGCGCTTTGGGTGCTGGCGCTGGGCACTTGGGGCTTGCTGTGCGGCGCGCCCTTGTTGGCGCTGTTGGGCCAAGGCCTGCGCGCTGCGGTGTGGGGGCAGGGCGCGGCAGTGTGGGCCGATCCGGACACCTGGTTGGCTTTGCGCAACATGCTGCAGTTCACTGGCATGGCGCTGGTGCTGGCCACGGCTTTGGGTTTGCTGCATGCACTGGCCGGGCATGCCTTGCGGCCGTGGCCGCGCTGGGCGTTGGCCTGGCGGGCCAGTGCGTATGCGCCCTTGGTGGTGTCGCCGGTGGCGCTGGCTTTTGGTTTGCTGCTGTTGTACCCGCAGTGGTTGGCCAGCTTGCCGCTTTTGGTTGCGGCTTATGCGTTGCTGGCTTACCCGTTTGTGGCCAAAGCCCTGACGGCAGCGCTCGACGCCATGCCCGAGCACTACGCCCAAGCCGCCGCCACTTTGGGGGCGCGGCCGCTGCGGGTGTTTTGGCGCGTCACGCTGCCCCTGGTGGCTTTGGCCTTGCGCCGGGGCGTGGCCTTTGCCGCTGCCACCATGCTGGGCGAGTTTGCGGTTTCGCTTCTGCTGTCGCGCCCCGAGTGGCTGACCCTGACCACCTTGATCTACCAGCGCTTGGGCCGCCCCGGCTCGGCCAATCTGGACGCGGCGCTGGTGCTGTCGGCCAGCTTGATGCTGTTGGCGCTGCTGGTGTTTATGGCCATCGAAGGGCGACCCGATCGGGTCGCTTCACAGGCCCGGCGCACGGGCACTGCGGCCAGCGCAACCAACCCTTTGGCCTAATAGCCAGCACAACCGCTTTGAACCATGCTTGAACTGCGACACATTCACCACCACTGGATCGGCCCCAACGGTCAGCCCCAGCCTTTGCTGAACGACGTGAACTTGCAAGTGCCACGCGGGCAAACCGTGGCCTTGCTGGGGGCCTCGGGCAGCGGCAAAAGCACGCTGCTCAAAATCATTGCCGGTCTGGAAGCGCCCGAGTCGGGCAGCGTCTGGCTTGATGGGCAGGACATCACCGCCTGGCCCCCTGAGCGGCGTCGGCTGGCACTGATGTTTCAGGACTATGTGCTGTTTCCGCACCTGAACGTGCAAGACAACGTGGCCTTTGGCCTGGTGGAGCAAGGTGAGCCGCGTGCCCAGGCACGAGAGCGTGCCAATGGTTTGTTGCAACGCTTTGGCCTGGCAGGGCGGGGCCGCGACCCGGTGGCCACTTTGTCTGGCGGCGAACAGCAGCGCGTGGCGCTGGCGCGGGCAGTCATCACCGAGCCTCGGGGGCTGTTGCTCGACGAGCCTTTTTCTGCACTGGACGCCGAGATGCGTGACAGCCTTCGCGCCGAATTTGCCCAGCGCATTGCCGAGCACGGCATGCGCGCAGTTTTGGTCACGCACGACGAGGCCGAAGCCCGCGCCATGGCCAGCGCTGCCTGGCGTTTGCAAGGCGGCGCGTTGGTCAGTTTGTGGTGATGCGGTGAAGCGCGAGAACCGGGGAAACGGGTTGGGGCCGTCGCTTCAAAGCCCCAGCGCCTGCCAGACCCGGATGGCGGCATACGCGTCATTGGCGGCGTAGACCAATTGAGCTTCGCTTAAGCGGGCGTTGGCCCAGTTGCTGGTGGCGGCTTTTTTGGACTTGATGAAGCGCTGGTTGAACAGCACGGCCACCGCGCCCTTGACGCCCATGTCCTTGCGGTAACCGCGTTCGCGAAAAATGGTGTTGAGCTCCAGGATGCCTTGCGGCTCGATGCCCAGCTTGTGCACGATGCGCTTGCGGTCGTCGCCCAGACCAAAACCGGCTTTGACAACGCCGCTGCAGGCCAACAATTGGGCAGCAACCGCGCTGCATTCCGGGTCGTGCAACTGAAAAACCCAGGCCCGCTCGGAGGTGGACAACTGCAAGATGTGCGGCCCGTCTGACTGCTCGCCCACCTTGAAAGTGGGCTTGGACTCGGTGTCAAACCCCCAGGCAGACGATTGCATGAGGGCATCCCATGCACTTTGCGCCTGCTGGCCGGTGGTGACGAGTGTGATGCGGTCCAGACCCAGTCGCTCAAAAGGCGGGAGCAGGGCGATGGCGTCTTTGTCGGGAGTGTGGAGCTGGGTGGACATGGTGCTTCTGAAGGGAAGCCCATCATAGTGGCTGTGCTGTGCGCGGCATGGCTAAACCAAGGTGACACGCGCCTGCTGGGCCTTGTCAAATAATCATTAGGGTTTGCGGATACTGAAGTTTGTTGGATTCGATTGACAAGGAGACAAGCCATGGTAATGAATTTTTTCAAAGGACTTTCTGTGTTGTTGGCCCTCGGCTTGTCTGCGGCAACTTGGGCGCAGGGGACTTATCCCCAAAAGCCGGTCACTTTGATCGTGCCATTTCCGGCAGGCGGTATCGCTGATTTGTCGGCCCGTGCGCTCAAGCCTTCGCTGGACAAAGCTTTGGGCCAGCCGGTGACGATCGTGAACCGGCCAGGGGCCTCGGGTGCCATTGGTGCGGCTGCGGTCGCCAATGCCACGGCAGACGGTTACACCCTGATGTACACCTTGTCGAGTGTGGCCAGCGTTCCGGAACAGGCCATCCTCAATGGCCAAAAGGCACCTTTCACGCTGGACCAATTCGTGCCCGTGGCCCGGGTCACCGTGGATGTGGTCAGCTTGGTGGTGCGTGCGGACAGCCCTTACAAAACCTACCAAGACTTTGCGGCTGCCTTGAAAGCCAATCCCAAAGGCATGACATATTCGTCCAGCGGTAACTACGGCATCAGCCATTTCCCGGCCGAGATGCTGCTGGCGGCCACACAAACCGAGGCGCGTCACATACCTTACGCGGGTGGGGCACCCATGTTGACGGCCTTGATGGGCGGCCAGGTCGATTTCAACATCCCTGTTCGCACGCTCGCCTTGCCGCACGTTCAAAGCGGTCGACTGCGTTATTTGGCCATGTACGGCGCCAAGCGCTGGGCGCAAGCACCGGATGTGCCGACCCTCGCAGAATTGGGCGTGCCGATCGACTTTGTGCCTTGGACCGGTTTGTTTGCGCCTGCGGGCACACCCGCCGATGTTTTGGCCGCTTTGCGCCGGGCCTTGCGTGCGGCATCTCAGGACAATCAATTCGTCGAGACGGTGGGTAAAAGTTCCGCCGGAGAAATTGCTTACCTGGACGGCAGCGAGCTGGAGACCTTCTGGAAGGCCGATCTGGCCCGCACATCCGTCACCATTCAGCGCATCGGACGCATTCAATGACGGCAGCGGCCCCGCGAGGGTTTACCTTTGACCGCAATGACGGTCGTACGGTTTTGCCTGGCAATTTGCACACCAACCGCCAATTGGCGCAATGGCTGGATTTCTCTCAGCCAGGTCGGGTGCGTGTCTTCACAGGCAAGGTGGAACTGGGGCAGGGCATTCTGACGGCCTTGTCCATCATTGCGGCCGATGAACTCGATGTGGATTTGGAACAGGTGCACATCGTCAGTGCCAGCACCCTGGAAGGGCCTGACGAGGGCATGACCAGCAGCAGCATTTCAGTCCAGGATTCCGGATCGGCCATTCGCCACGCTTGTGCCGAAGTGCGTTTTCTGGCCCTTCAACAAGCGGCCCGTCACCATGGCTTGCCCGCCGACACCTTCGGCGTTGAGCAAGGGCGCTTCATGGACGCCCAAGGGCGCGCGCTGGGGGGTTATTGGGATTGGCTCAAGGACATCAGCCTGCATCGGGAATACGAGGGTTTGGCCCAACCCAAGCCGGTGGACGCGCTCAAGCTGCACGGTCACGGCAAAGTCCGCCGCATTGACCTGTCTGACAAGATCATGGGCCAGCCCCGGTTCATCCACGATTTGCGCATGCCCGGCATGCGCCACGGGCGGGTCCTGCGCGCGCCATCGCTGACGGCCCAATTGGCCCATCCCGCGCAACCCGTGCCGGTCGAAGTGTTGGATGCCATGGCCCAGTCTGCCATTGACTTGGTGGTGGATGGGCGCTTTATGGGCATCGTGGCCGCCTCCGAGCGCGAGGCGGATGCCGCACTGGCCCAGTTGCAAGCGCAAGTGGCTTGGCGCGAGTCGGCCAATTTGCCCGACATGCATGCCTTGGCCGACTTCCTGCGCAGCGCCCCGCATGAAACCACTTACCCCATTCAAAAAGGGGAAGTCCTTGGCGCTGACGATGACGGGGTGAGCTTGTCCCGTGAATACCTCAAGCCTTTCATTGCCCACGCCTCGATTGGTCTTTGCTGCGCACTGGCCCAATGGAATGGCCAGACTTTGCAGGTCTGGACCCACAGCCAGGGCATTCAGAATCTGCGCGATGACCTGACCAAAGCCTTGGGGCTGGACAAACAGGCGATCGTGATGCGGCATGTGGAAGGGGCCGGATGTTATGGCCACAACGGTGCCGACGATGTGGCGTTTGACGCGGCCCTTTTGGCCATGGCCCAGCCGGGTGATCCTGTGCGGGTCGTCTGGTCCCGCTCAGACGAACTGTCGCAAGCGCCGCTGGGCAGCGCCCACCTGGTCTCGCTCAGGGCCCGTTTGAACGAACAGGGGCGCATCAGCCACTGGCACCATGAACTGTGGGCCAACGGGTACAGCTCCCGGCCGGGTCGCGCGTTGATTCCCACCTTGCTGGGGGCGTCGCAGCGCGCCCAAGGGCAGCCCGCGCCTATTGCCATCAACCCGCCGCTGGCTGCAGGTGGGGGCTCGGACCGCAATGCCGTTCCGGGTTATTCGTTTGACAACACCCATGTGGTGAACCACCGGCTGACGGTCATGCCGATTCGAACCTCGGCCATGCGGGCCTTGGGGGCGTTTGCCAATGTGTTTGCGATCGAGTCCTTCATGGACGAGCTGGCCCATGCCAGCAGACAAGACCCTTTGCAGTTTCGAAAATGGCACATGGAGGACGCCAGAAGTCTGGCCGTTTTGAATGCCGTGGTCGAGCGCAGCACCTGGTGGCATTTGCCCAAAGCCGAAGGTGTCGGCCACGGGCTGGCCTGGGCCCGCTACAAAAATACTTCTGCATGGTGCGCTGTGCTGGCACGCGTGCAGGCTGGCGAGACGCTGCGTGTGTTGCAGCTCGATGTGGCCGTTGATGTGGGCCGTGTGGTGGACTTGGACGGTGTGATCAACCAAACCGAAGGCGGTGCCTTGCAAGGCATGAGCTGGGCCCTGAAAGAGGCCGTTCTGTTTGACCGCACACGCATCACGACCCAAAGCTGGGCCGATTACCCCATTTTGCGTTTCAGCGAAGTGCCCGAATTGACCATCCATGTGCTGGACCAACCGGAGCAACCGTCGCTGGGGGCGGGCGAGTCGGTGCAAGCCCCCGTGGCAGCCGCTTTGGGCAATGCCTTGTTCGATGCCCTGGGGGTGCGTGTTCGCCACTTGCCCTTGTCGCAGGACCACATCCTTCAGGCGCTGAATGCGCCGCAATGACATGGCCTTATTGACATGACCGCATTGACATCGACCCTGGTGGACATTTGCAGTGCTGGTGCTGGGCGCGTCTGGTTAGAGCAATGCTTGGCCTTGCCGCAATGGGTGCAAATGGCGCAGTACCGCACACGCTTTGCAGCTTTGCAAAGCACTTTGGACGAGGTGAACCGCCGTCTGGAGGAGGGACAAGACTGCCACCTGTGCGTGCTCACCCCCGATGTCATCCGCGGTTTGCAAAGCCGCTGGCCCGATCGCATCGACGCGCTGGGGTCTTTGGGCCAAGCAGAGACCGGATGGGTGAGCTTGGCAGGCGATGGCCAGTTCTATGATGTCGCCACCGAGCAAGCCTTGCGCCAGACCCTGATGTCTTTGGACTTGTTGCTGGTGCCGGATCTGCAGCAGTCCTCGGGTGGGCGGCATCTGCAGCGTGTGCTCGACCAACTGGCTATTCCTGCAGCGGACATGCCCGCCGTGCAGTCCTATGCCGGTGGCGCGCAAGCGGTGGCGGCCTTGTCTGCCCATGCCGGTCAGCGTGTGATGGCCTGCGCCCAGTCCACCGAGGTTCAAGCGGCGTCTCACGCCCACTATCTGGGCCCTTTTCCGGCCCCGCATGGTTTGTTCACTGAATACGCTGTGGCTGCTGTGCGCCCCCATACAGATAACCATGACCCTGAGGCCCAAACGGCCTGGTCAGTGGCCTGCGATCTGGCACGTTACCTGTGCTCACCCAACCAGCAAGCCCAGCGCCAGGCGCTGGGTTTTGTTGGATTGTCCTGATAGAACCCGAGACAGACCATGATCACCATCAACGCCAAGAACATTGCCCTAACAGCGCCCGACAAAACCCCTTTGCTCAGCTTCTTGCGCAACGAGTTGGGCTTGTCGGGCCCCAAATTGGGCTGCGGTGAAGGCGAGTGCGGCGCTTGCATGGTGCTGGTGGATGGACGGCCCCAAACGGCCTGCAATTTGCCACTTTGGGCAGTCAAAGGCCATGCCGTGACCACGCTCGAGGGCTTGGGCACGGTGGAGCAACCCCATGCTTTGCAACAAGCCTTTATCGAAGAAAACGCAGGCCAGTGTGGCTATTGCCTGAGCGGCATTTTGGTCAGTGCCAGCGCCTTGTTGCTGCACACGCTCGAGCCGACGCGGGCGCAGATTTGTCAGGCCTTGGACAAACACCTGTGCCGCTGTGGGGCGCATGAACGCATCATCCGCGCTGTTCAGCGTGCTGCACAAATGGGCAAGATGGCCGCAGCCTGAGCGGTCGGTCAGGGGTTCAAAAAAGGTCTCGCCAAGCTCAGCGGCGTTTGGGGTCTTTTTTTGGCGGTGCAGGTTTTTTGCGCTGCGCCCGCTCGGCGTCGGCCTTTTTCCCTTCGGCCAGCCAGATGGCAAATTCTTTCGGTGTTTCCAGTGTCAAACGGCCCAAGGCCGCTGACCGAAAATCGTGGATCACGATTTCGGCGGCCTTGGTGGTGTTGACCCGTCCGCCGCTTTGGATTGCACCGCGTTGTCGGGCAATGGCTTCGAGCAATGTTTCGTCGGTGTGGCTGGCCACGT
The DNA here is from genome assembly GCA_945897795.1 of Limnohabitans sp. Rim8. Lineage (GTDB taxonomy): Bacteria > Pseudomonadota > Gammaproteobacteria > Burkholderiales > Burkholderiaceae_C > Limnohabitans_A. The sequence continues at coordinate 25,592 of CAMDFT010000001.1, forward strand.
CTTGCACCTTGTAGCGCTCGGTGATGGCCTGCGGGTAGCGCGGGATCAAATAATGGAGCAACTCCAGCGCCACCACCTCTTCGTCAAAAGCATTCACGCCAATCGCGCCGCTGGCGGCCAGGTTGTAACCGCTTTGCTCGACGATGATGCGCGGCCACAGCACGCCGGGGGTGTCGTACAAATAAAAGTCATCGGCCAGCGTGATGCGCTGCTCCAGTTTGGTTACGCCCGCTTCGTCGCCGGTCTTGGCGGCGCGTTTGCCTTTGAGGGTATTGATCAAGGTGGACTTGCCCACGTTGGGGATGCCGCAAATGAGCACGCGCAGGGGCTTGACCATGCCGCCCCGGTTGGGGGCCAACTGGCGGCTGGCATCAATCAAGGCCTTGGCGGGTGACACCACGCTCGTGTCCATGCCCAAAGCGCTCACGCCGGGCAGGGCGTTGTAGTGCGCCAGCCAGGCCGCGGTTTGCACCGGGTCGGCCAAGTCTTGTTTGCTCAGGATTTTCAGGGCGGGCTTGCCTTCGATCAGATCGGCCAGCATGGGGTTGGCACTCGACCCCGGCAGGCGGGCGTCCAGCATCTCAATGACGACGTCAATGTCTTTGATGCGCTCCCCAATCGCCTTGCGCGTGAGGTGCATGTGTCCGGGAAACCATTGAATCGCCATAAAAGAAGCCGCTGCTGACCGAAAGGATAAAAGAGGTGATTGTCGGGCAGTTCGGTGCAGGCTTTGTGGGTTGCCCAAGAGGACTGTCCAAGAAGGGCCCAATGATGGCGCAGCCGGCGCGGGAGCACAGCAATCGGCTTTATTTGCGCCCGTAGGTACTGTCGTGGTCGGCAGACACCGTCAACAATCGCATGAAATCTCCGTCACGGTGGGCTGTGCATCGGCGGCTTTGGGTGATGCGCAATGAATAGATGGCGGCAATCCCTGGCGGTGGTTTGACACTCGCGATCTTTTCCCATTTCAGGCCGTTGTCGCGGTAGAGCTGGTTCCAGCTCATTTGCCGGATTTTCCGCAAGGTGTCTATGGCTGCGTTGCGTTCCGGTTTTTGTAAACCGAACAGGTTTTCTTGAAACACCGGGTTGTTCAAATCCAGGCGAATGGGGTTGTCGTTTGCGCCCATCGCCATCACTCGCTGGGGGACGCTGACGACAAAACAGAGGACAAAAGGGCGTCGGTTTGTGAGTCCGAGGTCGGGTTATTTGCAGACCAAGCCAAAGCCTTTGAAAGGTCGGCTGCGGCTTGCGGTTCATGCAGCCACCGTTCGTTGTCCGGAATGACGGTGGCCGTGCGAATCAGCCAAACGCCGGCCTCTTTTTCTTCGACCAAAACCTGCCGACCTGCAAACTGTTTGCCGAGCGAAATTTGGCCGTTGGCACCGATGATTTTGACGCTGGGGGGTGAAGTGATGGCGGGCATGGCAACTCCTGATTAAATTCCTAAATTCGTGCGGCACTAAAATAGTGTAATGCACAAGGCCGTGCTGTCAAGGTCTTCCGTTGGCGATGGACTGCGGCCAAGATCAGGGTGCGCCGGTTCAACGGGGCGATGGTCGCTTGGGAAGTCGAACGCATTCTCCCCCACGTTTGCCCAATGGCCAGCAAGGCCGACCCTAAGCCGATTTTTGGGGCTACCGCATTTTCCAAAATTAGGCGAATCTCGGCTTCAGTGCTTCGGCCATGCTGGGCAACGCGCATTTTGAGGGCTCGGTGCGTGGCCTCGGGCAGGTTTCTGACGGTGACAGATATCACGATCACTCCTTTTAAAAATAAATAAATTATTATTAATATTCGATTTGACATCAAATCTGCCGTTTGTTAACAGGAGGTGGTTATCAAAGCCGTTCCCACCTCGTCTGCCAAAAAGTCATATACCGCTCGTATGCGGGCGCTGGTGCGCAGTTCGCGGTGCACCGTGAGCCAGACCGGCAGCACCGGCAAGGCGATCATGGGCAGCACGGCAGCGATGTTGGGGTCACTTGCTGAGTGGTATTCGCCCATGAAGCAGATGCCCAGTCCGGCCCGCACGGCGGCCCATTGCACATTCAAATCGTCGGTGCGCAGCCCAAAATGCAGTGCGCTGGCTGGGAAACCCATAGCCTTAAAGCCTTGTTCAATCTCGGTGTTGGTGTCGCCAGCGATCAGGTCGTGCTGGACCAAATCTTCGGGCACTTGCGGTGTGCCCCGGCGTTGCAAGTAGTCAGTGCTGGCGAAGGCGCGTACCCGAACTTGTCCAATTTGCCGAGCTACCAGGCTGCTCTGTTCGGGCCGCACCATGCGCAAGGCGATGTCGGCTTCGCGCAGCAGCAAGTTGCTGACCGAGTTGCTCACCACCAATTCGACCAACACCTGCGGCAGCGCCTGGCGCATGCGCGCCAGGATGGGTGGCAGCAGATGAAAAGCCACTGGCTGGCTGGCCGACAGGCGCACGCTGCCTTGCACCGATTGCCCAGCCCACAAAGCCAGCCTGGAAAAATCGGCAGCGCCCGCGTGCATGGCGCGCGCCGCTTCGGCCAATGCCAAGGCATGGCTGGTGGCTTGTAGGCCCCGTCCGGTGCGCTCAAACAGCAGCAGGTTCAACTGGCCCTCCAGCTCGGCGATGTGACGCCCGAGCGTGGGCTGGCTCACGCCCGTGGCTCGGGCCGCGCCCATCAGGCTGCCGTGTTCCATGGCTGCCAAAAAGGACTGGATCAAGGCCCAGTTGAAGTTTGACTTATTCATAAGTGAATGGCTGGTGATCAAATTTATGCAATTGTGCAATAGCAACTGTCTCCAGACAATCGTCTTCACCTCATTCATCCCTTAGGAGAATCAACATGAACAGAAGACACATCTTGCGCATTGCCGGCGGCGGTTTTATTGCCGCAGCCACCGTGACCGCCTTGACCGGCTGTGACAGCAGCATGCCCGCCGAGGCCATTGCTGTATGGCAGCCCCCAGCCGACAGCCCGGACATCCGCCGTTGGGTGTTGTCACACGCCTTGCTGGCACCGCACGCGCACAACCTGCAGTCTTGGCTGGTGGACTTGGACACACCCGACACCATCGTGCTGCGCATGGACATGACCCGCCTGCTCCCCGAGACCGATCCGCAGTCGCGCCAACTGGTGATCAGCCAGGGCACCTTCATTGAAGTGTTGGACCTGGCGGCCCGCCAGCGCGGCTACCGCACCGAGGTCACGCCATTCCCCGAAGGCGAGTTCAGCGCAAAGGCCCCTGACACCCGGCCCACCGCCCGCATTCGCCTGGTGCGCGATGCACAGGTCCAGCCCGACCCGCTGTTTGCGCAGGTGTTCAAGCGCCACACCCACAAGGGCGTGTACGAGGCACGCACGCCCGATGCCGCTGCTTTGCAGGCCTTGCGCGAGAGTGTCAAAGGTTTGCCCGTCACCTTGGGCATGGTCACACAGGGCCAAGACGCCGCCATGGCCCGCCACGCGCAAATCGCCATGGACGCCTGGCGCACCGAATTGGTCACGCCGCGCACGCTGCTGGAGTCCTACCGTGTGCTGCGCATTGGCCCGAAAGAAATTGCCCAATACCGCGACGGCATTTCGCTCAACTCGCCCATGGTGCGTGTTTTGAACGCTCTGGGTTTGTTTGACCGCACCAAAGCCTCAGCGCCGGACAGCTCGGAAATCAAAGGACAGCTGGAGCGCTTCAACGTCTCGATCGCCAGCACCCCGGCTTATTTTTGGTTGAGCACCGAGCGCAACGACCGCATCACCCAGCTGCAAACCGGGCGTGCCTATGTGCGGGCCCAACTGGCCGCCACAGCGCAGGGCTTGTCGATGCACCCCTTGTCGCAGGCTCTGCAGGAATACCCCGAGCAAAAGCCGCATTACCAGGCCGTGCACCAGTTGCTGGGCGCTGCCGAACGCGGTCACACGGTGCAGATGTGGACGCGGCTGGGTTACGGCCCCGCGATTGGCCCGGCACCGCGCCGGGGGTTGGAGGCGCATGTACGCAAGGCGTGATGGGCTGGCGTTAGCTGGGGTTTTGGCCCCAAAATAGCCCTCCAATACAAACGCCGCAAAAGGCGACAGGGGAGTTTTCAAATGACCACCACCGACAGGGTTGAACGCGAATTTGCCGAACAGCACATGCACACCATCCTGGCCCGCTTGGCTGGCCCCGCCGCTTTGCCGCGTGCCGACCAGGTGGACGCCGTACACGCGGTGCTGCAACCGGCCTCGCGCGTTTTGGTGGTGCAGGCCACGGGTTGGGGCAAGTCGGCGGTGTATTGGGCAGCCACGCACGCGATACGCAGCACGGGCGCTGGCCCCACTTTGGTGGTGTCTCCGCTGTTGGCCCTCATGCGCGACCAGGTGAGCGCGGCCGAGCGGGCGGGCCTGAAGGCCGCGACGGTCAACTCCACGAATATTGACGACTGGGACGAGGTGTTTCAGCGGCTGGACGACGACGCGATTGACGTGTTGCTGGTCTCACCCGAGCGGCTGGGTAACCCGCGTTTTGCGGCGCGGCTGGGCGCTTTGCTGGCCCGGGTGGGCCTGATCGTGATCGACGAGGCGCATTGCATCAGCGATTGGGGTTTTGACTTTCGACCCGATTACCAGCGGCTGGCGCGGGCGCTGTTGTCTACGCCCACCGCCAGCGTGCTGGCCACCACGGCCACGGCGAACGAGCGGGTGACTTTGGATATTGGCAAACAGCTCGGTGCTGGCACGGTCACGTTTCGCGGCACGCTGGCCCGCACCTCGCTCACGCTGTCGGTGGTGCCGGGTTTGTCGCCTTTGCAGCGTTATGCCTGGATTGCTGACGCACTCGAGCAGTTGCCGGGCTCGGGCATTGTGTATGTGCTGACGGTGGCCGAGGCCGAGCGCTTGACGGCGTTTTTGCGCAGCTGCGGCCATGCGGTCGATGCCTACAGCGGCCAGACCGACGCCGACACGCGCCTGAAAGTGGAAGACCGTTTGCGCCACAACGAGGTCAAGGCGGTGGTGGCCACTTCGGCACTGGGCATGGGTTACGACAAGCCGGACCTCGGCTTTTGCGTGCATGTGGGTTCGCCCTCGACCCCGGTGGCCTATTACCAGCAAGTGGGGCGGGCGGGCAGGGCAGTGGCGCATGCCGAAGGAGTGCTGCTGCCTTCCGATGCGGACGAGCGCATTTGGGATTACTTCGCCACGGCGTCGATTCCTGACCCGCAAACGGCGGCCAAGGTGTTGCAAAGCTTGGGTGGTGATGCGCGAAGCCTGATCGAGATCGAGGCCGACACGGGCGTGCGCCGGGGTCGGCTGGAGGCGCTGCTGAAAATTTTGGCGGTCGAGGGCGTGGTGGACAAAGACGGCTCGGCCTGGCAGGCCACCGGCGTGCCCTATGTGCACGACACCGCCAAGTGGACCGCGCTGGCCCAGGTGCGCCAACAAGAGGCGGGCATCATGCGCCAGTATGCAAATGGTGCGGGCTGTTTGATGGCGTATTTGCAGACGGCGCTGGACGACCCGTCGCCTGCGCCTTGCGGGCGCTGTTCTGTGTGCACGGGGCAGTTGCCGTTTCCGGGCCTCATGCCGTCACAAGACAAATTGATCGCTGCGCGCAACTTCTTGCGGGGCATGGATGTGGACATCGAGCCGCGCAAACGCTGGCCCGCCGGGGTGGGCCGCAAGGGCACGATCCGAGGTTTTGATGCGGGCCGCGCGGTGGCCTTTGCCGACGATCCGGGCTGGGTGGTTGAGCTGCAGACTTTGCGCTTGGCCCTCGGTGATGTGCCGCCCGATTTGCTGACGGGGGCCTTGGCCACATTGGGCCGCTGGGCCAAGACCTGGCCTGCGCGCCCGGTGTCCGTGGTGCCACTGCCCGCGCCCGACATGACGGCCAACCGTGTTTTGGCCGAGCACATTGCGCGCAAGGGGCGCTTGCCGCTGCACGATGTGTTCAGCTGGCGCGGCGGGCCTGCGCCTGACAACACCGCTTCAACCCCAGTTGTGGCGCATCTGGAGTCGGCCATCCTTTTGCCAGGTGATGCGGAGCTGCCGAACGGACCAGTGCTGCTGGTCACCAGCACAGTGCGCACCCGCTGGGCCGCCACCGTGGCAGCGGCACTGTTGCGCGAGCAAGGCGCAAGCCAGGTGCTGGTGCTGGCTTTGCATTTGCAGCCTTGAGGCATGATCGTCACCAACTTTTGAACGATGAAACGATGAACGACGACACACAAAACACCCCCCTGCTGCAGGAAGCCCGCTTGTGGCAAGACGAGCACTGGACCGCCCAGGTCATCAAGAACGACGATGACGACGGCTGGGCCGTGGCCATGTTCAAAGCCGGTGCATCCGAGCCGGCGCTGGTCGGCCCCTGGACCATGGGCCGCGACAAGAAGAACCCCAAGCCGTTGGATGGCAACGCCTTCATCACGCTGGTCAAAACCGCAAGCGAGTTTGTGCGCCGCAGCGAGCAGCAGTTGCACGCGCAACTCAACCAAAGCGTGATCGTCAACGGGCAGAACAGCCGCGTCACGGTGCTGCTGCGCATCGTGCCCGATGAGGACAACCCTTATGCGGTGCTGAGCGCGCAGGACGAAGGCGGTGACGAACTGGCCGAAATCAAAGTCGATGCCGGTTTTAAGCTCAACCGCCAAACGGCCCAAGCTTGGGTGGATGCGGACTTTGCCAAGATGGGCAGTGGGCGGCGTTGAGGTTCCGTCGCGCCTGTTCATTACGATCAAGTCCTGCCAGGCGCATTGCCTACACTTGAGGCCATGAACGTAGCCAAACATTTTTCACCCAGCACCGGCCCCTTGGCCGGTCTCAAAGTCCTCGAATTGGGCCAGTTGATCGCTGGCCCCTTTGCCGCCAAAACCCTTGGCGATTTCGGGGCCGATGTGGTCAAGATCGAGCCGCCCGGTGCGGGCGACCCTTTGCGCCAATGGCGCTTGATGAAGGACGGCACCTCGGTTTGGTGGCAGGTGCAGTCGCGCAACAAACAGTCACTGGCACTGGACTTGAAGCAGCCTGCCGCGCAAGACATCGTGCGGCAGCTGGCCGCCGAGAGCGATGTGCTGATTGAAAACTTCCGCCCCGGTGCCATGGAAAACTGGGGCTTGGGGCCAGACGATTTGCTGGCCCTCAACCCACGCTTGATCATGCTGCGCGTGAGCGGCTACGGCCAGACTGGCCCTTACCGTGACCGCCCCGGCTTTGGGGTGGTGGGTGAGGCCATGGGCGGCATTCGCCACCTGACAGCCGAGCCGGGCCGCGTGCCAGTGCGGGTGGGCATCAGCTTGGGCGACACGCTGGCGGCTTTGCACGGCGTGATCGGCATTTTGCTGGCCTTGCACGAGCGTCAGACTTCGGGTCGGGGGCAGGTGATCGACGTGGCTTTGTACGAGGCCATGTTCAATTGCATGGAAAGCCTGCTGCCCGAGTACAGCGCTTTTGGCGCGGTGCGTGGCCCGGCGGGCAGCGCTTTGCCCGGCATTGCCCCGAGCAACGCCTACCTGTGCAAGGACGGCGGTTATGCACTGATTGCGGGCAATGGCGACAGCATCTTCAAACGCTTGATGGCCGAGATTGGCCGGGACGACCTGGCGCAAGACCCGGCCTTGAAAGACAACACCGGCCGTGTGGCCCGCGTAGCCGAAATCGATGGCGTGATTGGCCAGTGGACCGCGCAGCACACGGTGGACGAGGTGCTGGCCGCGCTGGACCGTGCCAGCGTGCCAGCCGGGCGAATTTACACCGTGGCCGACATTGCGCATGACCCACACTACCAAGCCCGCGGCATGCTGCAAACGGTGCACTTGGACGACGGCAGCGATTTGATGGTGCCCGGCATCGTGCCCAAGTTGTCACGCACGCCCGGCGGGCACCGGCGCAACGCACCCGGCATCGGTCAGGACAGCGATGAGGTGCTGTCCGGCATGGGCCTGAGCGCCGCGCAAATTCAGGCACTGCGCGAGCAGGGCATTGTGGCCTGAGCGCAGCGCCTGGGTTGCATCATCACTGCGCCTTGGCGCCCGAGTCCTTCACCACCTTGGCCCATTTGGTGATCTCGGTGGCCTGGTAGCGCGCCAACTCTGCGGGGCTGGACAGCACCGGGTCGAGACCCAGGGTTTTGAGGCGCTCTTGCACTTCAGGCAGCTTGAACACGCGCAGCACCTCGGCGTTGAGCCTGTCGATCACGGGGCGGGGTACGTTGGCCGGGGCAAACATGGCAAACCAGGTGGTGGCCTCAAAGCCGGGAACCGATTCGGCAACGGTGGGCACATCTGGCGCGGCCGGTGAGCGGGTGGCGGTGGTTTGGGCCAAAGCCCGGATCTTCCCCTCCTTGGCCATGGGCAGGGCCGAGGGCATGTTGTCAAACATGACCTGGATGCTGCCGCCGATCAGGTCGGGGATGGCAAACTGACGGCCCTTGTAGGGCACATGCTCCATGGTGGTGCCGGTGAGCGACTTGAAGAGTTCGCCCGAGACGTGCACCGACGTGCCGATGCCGGGGGAGCCAAACGAGAGCTTGTTGGGGTTGGCCTTCATGTAGGCGATCAACTCGGGCACGTTTTTGACGGGCAGGGCGTTGTTGACCACCAGCAAGTTGGGGGCCGAGGCGATCAGCGAGATGGGGCTGAAGTCCTTGACCATGTCGTAGGGCATTTTTTCGTAGAGCGCACCATTGATCGAATGCGTGCCCACAGTGCCCATCACGATGGTGTGGCCGTCGCCCGGCGACTTGGCCACGTTGTCCGCGCCAATATTGCCGCCCGCGCCGGGCTTGTTGTCCACCACCACCGGAAAGCCCAGCTGGGCTTTTTCGCTGAACAGGCGCGCCAGAATGTCGGGTGCACCGCCCGAAGGAAAGGTCACCACCAGGCGCAAAGGTTTGGTGGGAAAAGCTTGCGCCGAGGCGCCGACGGCGCTCAAAGCCCCCAGCCCCAGCAACAGGCCCCCCAGGCTGCGGCGAAGGGGGTTGGTGATGCGGCGGACAGACCCGGGCGCGGACAGGGCAGAGGCTGTGGGGGTGGCAGAACGTGTGGGCATGAACAACTCCTTTTGAGCATTTCACTTTAGGGGTCTGCAGGTCGTGACGGGGATGGTGAAAACCCTTTGTCAAAGGGGACTGGCTGTCATGTTCGGGACGCGGCAAGCTGTTGCCCAAGCGTCAGCGCTTGTGCGCCTTGCGCCCAAGGCCGGCACAAATGCGTGGATACTTGGCGCTGCTATGCAAGACACGTCCACCTCCCGATCACTTCAACCTTGGCAAGTCATGGTCGGGGGCATTTGCGGCCTGGTGCTGACCATTGGCTTGGCCCGCTTTGCTTACACGCCTTTGTTGCCCGCCTTGCAGGCGCAAACCGGTTTGAACGACGCCGCTGCCGGGGGCTTGGCAGCCGTCAATTACGCGGGTTACATCCTCGGCGCCTTGGTCACAGCCTGGATGGACGATGTGCGTTGGCGTCACCGTTTTTACAGTGCAGGCCTGTGGATGGCCTTGCTCACCACGGCGGCCATGGCGCTGTCGAGCTGGTTGCCCGCCTGGGGGCTGTGGCGCTTTTTGGGTGGTTTGTGCGGGGCCACGGGCATGTTGCTGGGCTCGGGTTTGGTGTTGGGCTGGCTGATGCGTCAGGGCCGCAGGCCCGAGCTGGGGGTGTTGTTCATTGGCCTGGGCTTGGGCATTGTGGTGTCGGCGCTGGGCGCGTGGGTGCTTTCCCGCATCTGGACGCTGTGGTCGGACCAGTGGCTGGCCTTTGCCGCGCTGGGCCTGGTGTTTTTTGTGCCGGCCTGGCTGTGGCGTCCCCCGGTACCGCCCCTGCCCACCGCAGCAGCGGTCGCCCAAGCGCAGCCGCAGGTCTCTCGCCGCTGGATGGCGACCATGGCGCTGAGCTATTTTGCGGCGGGCTGGGGTTTTGTCATCAGCGCCACTTTCACCGTGGCCATTGTCGAGCGCGAGCCGGCTTTGGCCGGGCAGGGCGCATTGGCTTGGGCGCTGGTGGGCCTGGCGGCCATGCCGGCCGTGTTTTTGTGGGACCGTGTGGCCCGAAAGTTGGGCGACATCCCGGCCTTGCTGCTGGCGTTTGGTCTGCAGACCGTGTCCATCGTGCTGCCGGCTTTGTCGGGTTCACTGACGGCAGCGCTGATCGGTGCTGTGGGTTATGGGGCGACTTTCATCGGCATTGTGAGCTTGACCTTGGCGCTGGTGGGGCGGCGTGCTCCCCACAACCCGGGTAAAGCCATGGCGCGTTTGACCCTGAGCTACGGCGCTGCGCAAATGATTGCGCCCGTCGTGGCCGGGGCCATGGCGCAGGCCACGGGCAGTTTCAAGGGGGCTTTGTGGTTGACAGCTGCTGTGATGCTCGTGGGCATGGCGCTGCTTTTGGCTTTGCCCAAAGAGACCTAAATCCCCAGACTTTGCAGCTGCACCAAGCCTTTGGGGGTTTGCAAGCTGGCCACCAGGTTTGCCGGGCCAGTCTCGATGGCGATGCCCGTCAAACCGATGGCATCAAAAGCGGTTTGCAGTTTGACGCCGCTGGGGTGACTCACGGCAAGACTTTGCAGCGTCACGCCGGATCGGGGCAAGCTGTTGCGCGGGTGCAGGCGCAGCGGATCGGTGGCCTCGGGCTTGCCCCACTGGATCAGGGTGGGCAGGCAGCCATTGAACAAACGCTCGCCGTCTTCGCGCACGGTGATTTGCCAATTGAGCGTGCCTTTGCGCGACTTGCGGCTGGCTTGTACCACTTGGCCCCGCTCGATGCCCTGGGTGCGCAGCAGATGGCGGGCGGCCTTGACGTCTTCGGTGCTGCTGACAAAGTGGATGAGCCGAGGGCCTTGCGCCACGGCTTTTTGCACAGCGGCGTCGTCCATGTCGAACCAGCGCGGCACTTGGGCGCGCTTGGGGATCACAGCCTGTGGGTTGATGGCGATGATTTCGAAGTAAGCCAATGGAAATTGAGGTGAGGCGATCTTAAAAAGGCGGTTGTGGGTGCCGTATTTTTCATGCTCGCCGCCAGGGCCGGGGCTGATGCCCAGGGTGTCTTCGCACCACTGCACGCCTTGGTCCAGGGAAGCCGCCATCACCACGAGGTGATCAATTTGAGTTTTCATGCTTTGAATTGTCGCTGTTCACGGGGACGCGACGTGCTCCGTTGAAGCGTTTTTGCCAATAAGCGCTGCGCATGTCCTCGACGTTGACCGCTTTGCCTGCGCGCGGGGCGTGGATGAATTTGCCATCGCCCACGTAAACGCCGACATGGCTGAAGGCCCGTCGCATGGTGTTGAAAAACACCAGATCGCCGGGCTTGAGTTCTTCGCGGTCAATCACCTCGGTGGCCCGGGCTTGATCCGCAGCGCGGCGCGGGAGAATTTGTCCGACCGATTTCTCGTAGAGGTGGCGCACAAAACCACTGCAGTCAAAACCGGTACTTTCGTTGTTGCCACCACGCCGATAAGGCACGCCCAGCAAACCCATGGCTTGTTCCACCATGCCTGCAGCTTGGTCACCAGCCTTGCCCTTGACCGCGTTCAGCTGGGTGCTGATCTGCGAGACTAAGCCGCGTTCGGTCAAGCCTGCAGCGGGCGTTTCCTCTGTCGGGGAGGACCAAGCAGGCCGGTTCAGGGCTGTAACCAGAGATAAAAAAATGAGCCAACGCATAGCTTTGCAGCATAACGGATATTTTTGGCTTAAAGAATGCGGGTGGCCGGTGTCAGGTTGCTTGTTTCGGTCTGGGCCCTCGCTGAAGGTTTGCAGGTGCCGGCGCTGCTGCCACAATCCTGACCCAGACACTCCAAGGACTGAACATGTTGATCGATGCAGATGAAAGCCAATTGGTGCTGGTGGATTTCCAGGCCCGCCTGAAACCCGCGATGCTGGACGCCGATGCCGTCTGGGCCAACGCCGCACGCTTGGCCACCTTGGCCCAAGCGCTGGATGTACCCACCTGGGGCACCGAACAAAACCCGTCGCGTCTGGGTGAGATGCCCCCCGAAATCCGCAGCCACTGCCGCCAGGTGTTGGCCAAGATGCAGTTCAGCGCGGTAGAGGAGGGTTTGGGCGAATGGTTGCAGCCCGAGCCTCCCCAAGTCCCCAAGGGCAATGCCCGCAGCTTGCCACGCCACCTGCAAAAACCCCAGCCCGGCGCAGAACCACGCAAGACCATCGTGTTGGCGGGTTGCGAAGCGCACATTTGCTTGCTGCAAACTGCGCTGGATTTATTAGAAGACGAGTTCGAGGTGTGGGTGGTGACCGATGCTTGCAGCTCGCGCACAGAGCGCAACCGCGATGCCGCCTATGACCGGCTGGCCGGGGCGGGGGCTGAGTTGGTAACCGCCGAAATGGTGGCTTTCGAGTGGCTTCGCACGGCCGAGCACCCCGATTTCAAGCTGCTGCAAAGTTTGTTCAAGTGAACCGGTCGAGCGGGATGTGCGCTGGACAACCATCGTCGATGGCTATTTTTGTCATGGGCTGAGTCAGCTTATTGCAAGTCCCTTGGCCATAATTATGAATTCAGAAGTGTGTAGACGATGCCAGGCCATCGCTCCCTTTTTTCGTTTTTAACTGGGTGGGTAATCAGGAGACTTTCATGAGCAGCTTTGCTGACTTTCACGCACGCTCGATCAACGACCGCGACGCCTTCTGGGCCGAGCAGGCCAAGCTGGTGGACTGGAAAGTCCAGCCCCAGCAAATATGCGACTACAGCAACCCGCCGTTTGCCAAGTGGTTCTTCGGTGGCCAAACTAACCTGTGTCACAACGCGGTAGACCGCCACCTGGCCGAGCGTGCCGATCAGCCCGCTTTGATTTTTGTGTCGACCGAAACCGACACGGAAAAAACCTACACCTACCGTGACCTGCACGCCGAAGTGCAGCGCATGGCCGCCATCTTGCAAGACCTGGGCGTGGTCAAGGGCGACCGCGTGTTGATCTACATGCCCATGATCGCCGAAGCGGCGTTCGCCATGCTCGCCTGCGTTCGCTTGGGGGCCATTCACTCGGTGGTGTTTGGCGGTTTCGCGTCGCACTCGCTGGCCACCCGCATCGAAGACGCGTCGCCCAAAGTCATCATCAGCGCCGACGCGGGTTCACGCAGCGGCAAAGTCGTGGCCTACAAGCCGCTGCTCGACGAAGCCATCCAGCTGTCGGCTCACAAACCCGCCAAAGTGGTGATGGTGAATCGACATCTGGCCACCTTCACGCCTGTGGCAGGACGCGATGTGGACTACGCCACCGAACGCGCCAAGAACATGGATGCGGTCGTGCCTTGTGAATGGGTCGACTCCACCCACCCCAGCTACACGCTCTACACATCGGGCACCACCGGCAAACCCAAAGGCGTGCAGCGCGACACCGGGGGCTACACCGTGGCCTTGGCGGCGAGCATGCCCAACGTCTTTGAAGGCAAGACGGGCGGCACATTTTTCTGCACCAGCGACATCGGCTGGGTGGTGGGCCACAGTTACATCATTTATGGCCCGCTGATCGGCGGCATGGCCACCATCCTGTACGAAGGCCTGCCGATCCGCCCCGACGGCGGCATCTGGTGGAGCCTGGTCGAGAAGTACAAGGTCAACGTCATGTTCAGCGCGCCCACGGCGATTCGTGTGCTGAAAAAGCAAGACCCCGCGCTGCTGACCAAATACGATTTGTCCAGCCTGCAAGCGTTGTTCTTGGCCGGTGAGCCGCTGGACGAGCCGACTGCCAAGTGGATTTCCGAAGGCCTGAACGGCAAGGCCATCATCGACAACTATTGGCAGACCGAGACCGGTTGGCCCATCTTGAGCATTTGCAACGGCGTGGAAAAAGCCCCCAGCAAGTTTGGCTCGCCCGGCAAAGCCATCTATGGCTACAACGTCAAGCTGGTGGACGACCAAACCGGCGAAGAGCTGACCGGTGCCCACCAAAAGGGCGTGTTGACCATTGAAGGCCCGCTGCCCCCCGGCAACCTGCAAACCATCTGGGGCGACGACGAACGTTTCGTCAAGACCTACTGGAAAACCGTGCCGGGCAAACTGGTCTACAACACCTTCGACTGGGCATTGCGCGACGAAGAAGGTTATTACTTCATCTTGGGCCGCACCGACGACGTGATCAACGTGGCCGGTCATCGGCTGGGCACCCGCGAGATCGAAGAAAGCATTTCCAGCCACCCCAACATCGCCGAAGTGGCGGTGGTCGGTGTGGCCGATCAGCTGAAAGGGCAGGTGGCCATGGCGTTTGCCATCGCCAAAGACGCTTCGGGTCTGGGCGATGCGGCGGCGCGCCTGAAGCTAGAAGGCGAAGTCATGAAGGTGGTGGACAGTCAGCTGGGGGCGGTGGCGCGCCCCTCGCGTGTCTTCTTCGTCTCGGCCTTGCCCAAAACGCGCAGCGGCAAATTGCTGCGCCGGGCCATCCAAGCCGTGGCCGAGGGGCGCGACCCTGGCGACCTGACCACCATGGACGATCCGGCCGCTTTGCAGCAGATCGTCGATCAGATCAAGGGCTGATGCCCTTGGCATGCCACAGGACCTCGTCTTGGCGAGGTCTTTTACCTGAAAGTCATGAGCCGGTTTAGTTTGGCATGACTGTAAGTTCTATAGCCGACTAGCCGTGGCACAATGCGCGATGTACTCAGGCCCTTCCCATGCCACAGTCGCATCCGCCAACCGGTTCAGCCGTGTCGCGGAAGGTAAAAATAACCCAACTTATGTTTCCCAGAGGGAAACGGAGGTCAGCGAAATATGAGCGAGACTAATTCCGTCTATGCTGCCTATCAAGGCAACACGTACTTGTTCGGCGGCAACGCCCCGTATGTCGAAGAGATGTACGAAAACTACTTGGCCAATCCCGGCAGCGTTCCTGACTCTTGGCGCGAATACTTCGACGCCCTCCAGCACGTTCCCGCAGTCGACGGCTCCAACGCCAAAGATGTGCCGCACCTGCCTGTCATCAATGCCTTTGCCGAGCGCGCCAAGTCTGGCGGCACCAAAGTCGTCATGGCCAGCGCCGATGTCGAAATGGGCCGCAAGCGCACTGCCGTTCAGCAGCTGATCGCCGCTTACCGCAACGTAGGCCAGCGCTGGGCCGACTTGGACCCGCTCAAGCGTACCGAGCGCCCCAACATTCCAGATCTCGACCCCGCTTTTTTTGGCTTCACCGACGCTGACCAAGAAACCGTGTTCGACACCAGCAACACTTTCTTCGGCAAAAACCGCATGTCCTTGCGCGAGTTGCTCAATGCACTGCGTGAGACCTATTGCGGCACGATCGGGGCCGAGTACATGTACACCACCGACCAGGCCGAAAAGCGCTGGTGGCAACAAAAGCTCGAAAGCATCCGCAGCAAGCCCAACTTCACGGCCGACAAGAAAAAGCAGATCCTCGACCGCCTGACGGCCGCCGAAGGTCTGGAGCGCTACCTGCACACCAAGTACGTGGGCCAAAAGCGCTTTTCGCTTGAAGGTGGCGAGAGCTTCATCGCCGCCATGGACGAGTTGATCCAATCGGCTGGCGCTCAAGGCGTGCAGGAAGTCGTGATCGGCATGGCCCACCGTGGCCGCTTGAACGTTTTGGTCAACACCATGGGCAAGTTGCCGGCCGACATGTTTGCCGAGTTCGACCACACTGCCCCTGAAGACCTGCCTGCCGGCGACGTGAAGTACCACCAGGGCTTTAGCTCGGACGTGAGCACGGCCGGTGGCCCGGTCCACTTGACTCTGGCCTTCAACCCCTCACACCTTGAAATCGTGAACCCTGTGGTCGAGGGCTCGGTGCGCGCCCGCATGGACCGCCGGGGTGACCCGCAAGGCAAGCAAGTGCTGCCCGTGCTGGTGCACGGCGATGCCGCCTTCGGCGGCCAAGGTGTGAACCAGGAAACCTTTGCTCTGGCGCAAACCCGTGGTTATTCCACGGGCGGAACGGTGCACATCATCATCAACAACCAGATCGGCTTTACAACGTCCGACCCGCGCGACATGCGCTCGAGCGTGTTCTGCACCGACATCGTGAAGATGGTCGAGGCGCCGGTGCTGCACGTCAACGGCGACGACCCGGAAGCCGTGGTCATGGCTGCGCAGTTGGCCCTCCAATACCGGATGACCTTCCGCAAGGATGTGGTGCTGGACGTGGTGTGCTTTCGTAAACTGGGCCACAACGAACAGGACACCCCTGCGCTGACCCAGCCGCTGATGTACAAAAAAATCGCCGCCCACCCTGGCACGCGAAAACTGTTTGCCGACAAACTGGCTGCGCAAGGCTTGGGCGACAACCTGGGCGAGGAGATGGCCAAGGTTTACCGTGCCGCACTGGACGCGGGCAAAAACACGACCGAGCCGGTGCTGACCAACTTCAAGACCCAATTCACGGTGGACTGGTCGCCCTTCCTGGGCAAGAAGTGGACCGATGCCGGCGACACCGCTGTTCCGCTGGCTGAGTGGAAGCGCGTGGCTGAAAAAATCACGACCATTCCTGAATCGGTGACGCCGCACCAATTGGTCAAGAAGGTTTATGACGATCGCGCGGCCATGGGTCGCGGCGAAACACCCGTCGACTGGGGCATGGGCGAGCACATGGCTTTCGCAACCCTGGTGGCCAGTGGCTACCCCGTGCGCCTGTCTGGCGAGGACTGCGGCCGTGGCACCTTCACGCACCGTCACGCGGTCATTCACGATCAAAAGCGTGAGAAGTGGGACACAGGCACTTACGTGGCCCTGCAAAACGTCTCTGACAAGCAGGCACCGTTTGTGGTCATCGACTCGATCTTGTCCGAAGAAGCGGTGCTGGCCTTTGAATACGGGTACGCCTCCAACGACCCCAACACTTTGGTGATCTGGGAGGCGCAGTTTGGCGACTTCGCCAACGGCGCACAGGTGGTGATCGACCAGTTCATCGCCTCGGGCGAAGTCAAGTGGGGCCGTGTCAACGGCATCACCTTGATGTTGCCGCATGGCTACGAAGGCCAGGGCCCCGAGCACAGCTCGGCCCGTGTGGAGCGCTTCATGCAGCTGGCGGCCGACACCAACATGCAACTGGTTCAGCCCACCACGGCCAGCCAGATCTTCCATGTGCTGCGTCGCCAGATGGTGCGCAACCTGCGCAAGCCCTTGGTCATCTTTACCCCGAAGTCGCTGCTTCGCAACAAGGACGCGGCATCGCCCGTGTCTGAGTTCACGCACGGGGGCTTCCAGACCGTGATCCCCGAGAACAAAACGCTCAAGGCAGACAAGGTCAAGCGCTTGGTGGCTTGCTCGGGCAAGGTGTACTACGACCTGGTCAAGCACCGCGAAGCCAAGGGGGCTGACGACGTGGCCATCATTCGTGTCGAACAGCTTTACCCGTTCCCGCACAAGGCGTTTGCCGCCGAGCTGAAAAAGTACCCCAACGCCACCGACCTCGTGTGGTGCCAGGACGAACCGCAAAACCAGGGAGCCTGGTTCTTCATCCAGCACAACATCCACGAGAACATGCAGGATGGCCAAAAGCTCGGTTACGCCGGCCGCGCCGCATCGGCTTCGCCAGCGGTGGGTTACTCGCACCTGCACCAGGACCAGCAAAAGGCGCTGATTGAGGCGGCCTTTGCCAAACTCAAGGGCTTCGTGCTGACCAAGTGATGCGGCCCCTGGCGCTGAGTGTTCTGTGCCAGGCCCTTCACCCCAATCCTCCAGTACACCTTCCTAACGTACAACGCATAACGGAAAAAAATATGGCAATCGTAGAAGTCAAAGTCCCCCAACTGTCCGAGTCCGTGGCCGAGGCCACCATGCTGCAGTGGAAAAAGAAAGTCGGCGACACCGTGGCCGCCGACGAGATCCTGATCGAGATCGAAACCGATAAAGTCGTTCTCGAAGTGCCCGCACCTTCAGCAGGTGTTTTGTCTGAAATCATCCAAGGCGATGGCGCCACCGTGGCCGCCGAGCAGCTGATCGCCCGCATCGACACCGACGGCAAAGTGGCCGCCGCCGCGCCTGCAGCAGCGCCTGCCGCTGCATCGGCTCCGGCTGCCGCCGCTGTACCCGCAGTGGCCAGCACCAGCATGGCCGGTGTGGCCATGCCCGCTGCCGCCAAGCTGATGGCCGACAACAGCCTGGCCGCTGGCTCGGTGCCTGGCACCGGCAAAGACGGCCGCGTGACCAAGGGCGATGTGCTGGCCGCTGTGGCCGGTGGCGTCAAAAGGACTGCCGCCGTGATCCCGACCGGCGTGCCCACCAAGGCTTTGCCTCAGGTGTCCGGCCCGGCGGTTGATTTGGGCGAGCGCCCAGAGCAACGCGTGCCCATGACGCGTCTGCGTGCCCGCGTGGCCGAGCGTCTGCTGCAATCGCAGTCGACCAACGCCATCTTGACGACGTTCAACGAAATCAACATGGCCCCGGTCATGGAGATGCGCAAGCGCATGCAAGAGCGTTTCGAGAAGGAACACGGCTGCAAGCTGGGCTTCATGAGCTTCTTCGTCAAGGCCGCTGTGCACGCCCTCAAGAAGTTCCCCGTGCTCAACGCTTCGGTGGACGGTAACGACATCGTGTACCACGGCTACTTTGACATCGGCATCGCGGTGGGCTCCCCCCGTGGTCTGGTGGTGCCCATCTTGCGCAACGCCGACCAGATGAGCTTTGCCGACATCGAAAAGAAGATCGCTGAATTCGGTCAAAAAGCCAAAGACGGCAAGCTGGGCATGGAAGAAATGACCGGCGGCACCTTCTCGATCTCCAACGGCGGGACCTTCGGCTCGATGATGTCCACCCCCATCATCAACCCACCCCAGTCGGCCATTTTGGGCGTTCACGCGACCAAAGACCGCGCCATGGTGGAAAACGGCCAGGTGGTGGTTCGCCCCATGAACTACTTCGCCATGTCGTACGACCACCGCATCATCGACGGCCGTGAAGCTGTCTTGGGCTTGGTGGCGATGAAGGAAGCGCTGGAAGATCCAGCCCGCTTGCTGTTCGACATCTGATTACCTTGAATCTGCAATGCCCCCTTGATGGGGGCGTTGTCCATTGAGAAGACAAATACCATGAGCAAACAATTTGACGTCGTCGTCATCGGCGGTGGCCCCGGTGGCTACATTGCGGCCATTCGCGCAGCACAACTTGGTTTCCAGGTCGCTTGCATCGACGAATGGAAAAACGCAGCCGGTGGCCCAGCGCCCGGCGGCACCTGCACCAACGTGGGTTGTATCCCCTCCAAGGCGCTGCTGCAGTCGAGCGAGCATTTTGACCACGCCAACCACCACTTTGCGGACCACGGCATCAGCGCCACGGGCGTGAAGATGGACGTGGCCAAGATGCTGGCGCGCAAAGACACCGTCGTGAAACAAAACAACGATGGCATCTTGTATTTGCTGAAAAAGAACAAGGTCACGTTCTTCCACGGTCGCGGCAGCTTTGTGAGCAAGGCTGAAGGCGGCTACACCATCAACGTGGCGGGCAAGACCGAAGAGGCCATCACCGGCAAAAACATCATCATCGCCACCGGCTCCAACGCCCGTGCCTTGCCCGGCACACCGTTTGACGAAGTCAATGTGTTGTCGAACGACGGCGCATTGCGATTGGGTGCGGTGCCCAAGAAGCTGGCCTTGATCGGCTCCGGCGTGATCGGTCTGGAAATGGGTTCGGTCTGGCGTCGTTTGGGCGCAGAAGTCACCATCCTCGAAGGTCTGCCGACCTTCTTGGGGGCCGTCGACGAGCAGATCGCCAAGGAAGCCAAGAAGGCTTTCGACAAACAAGGCCTGAAGATCGAGTTGGGCGTGAAAGTCGGCGAGATCGTCAACGGCAAGAAGGGCGTCACGGTCAACTACACCAACGCCAAGGGCGAAGCTGTGGTGTTGGACGCCGACAAGCTGATCATCTCAATCGGCCGCGTGCCCAACACCATCGGTCTGAACACCGAAGCCGTGGGCTTGCAGCTGGACGAGCGCGGCGCAATTGTGGTGGACGCGGATTGCAAAACCAACCTGCCCGGCGTCTGGGCGGTGGGTGACGTGGTGCGCGGCCCGATGCTGGCACACAAAGCCGAGGAAGAGGGCGTTGCCGTGGCCGAGCGCATCGCGGGCCAACACGGTCATGTCAACTTCAACACCATCCCTTGGGTCATCTACACCAGCCCCGAAATCGCTTGGGTGGGCCGCACCGAGCAGCAGCTCAAAGCCGATGGCGTGGCTTACAAGGCCGGTTCATTCCCCTTCTTGGCCAACGGCCGTGCCCGCGCCTTGGGCGACACGACCGGCATGGTGAAAATGCTGGCCGATGCGACCACCGACGAAATTTTGGGCGTGCACATCGTGGGCCCACAAGCTTCCGAGTTGATCGCCGAGGCGGTGGTGGCCATGGAATTCCGCGCCAGCGCAGAAGACATCGCCCGCATCTGCCATGCCCACCCGTCCTTGAGCGAGTCCACCAAAGAGGCTGCTTTGGCCGTGGACAAGCGCACGCTGAACTTCTGAGCCCTTGACGCGCCCGGAACTGCGGTTTCGGGGGAGTTGGGTTAAAGTTCTGCATCCCTGAAAACCCGGGCTCCGTCCCGGGTTTTGTTTTTGAATTGAAGACCCAAGCCAGCCATGTCCGTTCGTGAAGTTTACGAAGAGGAGCTCCAAAAACGGGGCTACCAAAGCGACCCCGCGCAATTGCGGGCCATCGAAGCGTTGGAGCGCTGCGCCAGTGAGTGGACGGCTTATAAATCCAAGCGCTCGGGCCTGTTGGGTAAATTCTTCAGCCGCCCGGAGATCCCCAAGGGGGTTTACATGTTTGGCGGGGTGGGGCGGGGCAAGAGCTTTTTGATGGACTGCTTTTTTGCGGCCGTGCCGATTGAGCGCAAAACCCGGCTGCACTTTCACGAGTTCATGCGCGAGGTGCACCGCGAACTCACCGTGATCCAGGGCACTGTGAACCCGCTGGACGAATTGGGCAAACGCATGGCCAAGCGTTACCGCCTGATTTGCTTTGACGAGTTCCATGTGGCCGACATCACCGACGCGATGATCCTGCACCGCTTGTTGGTGGCGCTGTTCGACAACGGCGTGGGCTTTGTCACCACCTCCAACTTCGAGCCCGACGGCCTTTACCCCGACGGCCTGCACCGCGACCGCATCTTGCCTGCGATTGCTTTGCTGAACCAGCGCATGCAAGTGCTGAATGTGGACAACGGCACCGATTACCGCCGCCGCACGCTGGAGATGGTCAAGCTCTACCACTCGCCTTTGGGCGAGCAGGCCGATGCCGAGATGAACGATGCCTTCAACCGCCTGGCCACCGGCCCGGACGAAGACCCGGTGCTCCACATCGAAGCGCGCAACATCACCGCCAAACGCCGCGCCGGGGATGTGGTGTGGTTTGACTTTCGCGCCATTTGCGGCGGTCCGCGTTCGCAAAACGACTACCTCGAAATTGCCACCCAGTTCCACACAGTGCTGCTGAGCAACGTGCCGCACATGCCGGCCAACATGGCGTCTGAGGCGCGGCGATTCACTTGGCTGATCGACGTGCTGTACGACCGCCGGGTCAAGCTCATCCTGTCGGCAGCCGTGGCGCCTGAGCAGCTGTACACCGCCGGGCCGCTTTCGCACGAGTTTCCACGCACCGTGTCGCGCTTGCATGAGATGCAGTCGAGCGAGTTTCTGGCGCTGGAACACCGCACTGTGGACACGCACATCACATGAGACGCGGACTTTTGAGCGGGTATTGCGGTTTGGCGCTGAGCCTGTTGTCGGGCTGGGACGTTCAGGCGCAAACCGTCCAGACAGAAGCTTTGGCGGCTCCGATAACGCATCCGGCCCCCCCTGTGCTGAACGCACAGCAACCGTTGGCTTCGGACGCCGCCCCAGATGAGGTGCCCGAGGTCATCGCACACCAACGACAGGCACTGGCATTACAACGCAGCGCCATCGTGCAAGCCGAGCAGATGCAGCAAGCGGCGTGTTGGCAAAAATTTGCCGTCAATGCCTGCTTGAGCGATGCGCGGCTCACTCGAAGACAGGCGTTGATACCCTTGCGCCAGCAGGAGTTGGCCTTGAACGCGCAAGAGCGGTCGTGGCGCAACGAGCAACGCGAACGGCGTTTGCAAGGCAAGCCATCCGAGACTCGGGGGGCACCATGAGCGAAGACAGTCCCAGCGAAGAGTCCAAGCAACCGTCAGTTGATTTGCGCTCGCCCCAACGCCAGCTGATCGAATGGCAAATCGAGCATGCCGACTTGGATGCACGGATTGACCAAGCCGTGTCTGTTCCCGTTCAACGCGACGAACTGAGCTTGCGTCGCATGAAAAAACGCCGTTTGGTCTTGCGTGACCAGATCGTTCAGCTGCAATCGCAGTTGTCCCCCAAGGAACCCGCTTGAATTTGCTCGATCAGCGGGTGGCCGAAACCCTGTCCAGCCACGGTGTGTTGGCGCAAACCGTGCCGGGTTTTCAGCCTCGGCAGGGCCAGACCGACATGGCCATGGCGGTCAGCCGGACGGTGCAAGACGGCGGCCAGCTGGTGGTGGAAGCAGGCACAGGCACGGGCAAGACCTACGCCTATCTGGTGCCGGTCTTGCTGAGTGGTCAGCGGGCGCTGGTGTCCACGGCCACCAAGGCGCTGCAAGACCAATTGTTTTCTCGCGACATTCCGCGTTTGGTGGAGGTGCTGGGTTTGCCCATTCGGGTGGCTTTGCTCAAAGGCCGAGGCAATTACCTGTGCCTGCACCGCATGGAACAAGCCCGGCACAGCCCCGAATCGGCGCAACCCGGGGCGCAAAAGGCCTTGGCCAAGATCGAAACCTGGGCGCAATCCACCCGCAGCGGCGATATGGCCGAGCTGACGGGTTTGGACGAGCGCTCCTCGTTGTGGCCGCTGGTCACCTCTACACGCGACAACTGCCTGGGCTCAACCTGCCCACGCTACCGTGCTTGCCACGTCAACCTGGCGCGCAAAGAGGCCATGGCCGCGGACGTGGTCGTCATCAACCACCATCTTTTCTTTGCGGACATGGCGGTGCGCGAGTCGGGTGTGGCCGAGCTGCTGCCCACCGTGCGCGTGACCGTGTTTGATGAGGCCCACCAGCTCAACGAGATCGGGGTGAATTTTTTGGGCCAGCAACTGACCACGTTGCAGTTGCACGAGCTGGTGCGCGACGTGCTGGCCACCGGTTTGCAGTTGGCGCGTGGTCTGGTCGATTGGCAAGTCCTGAGCGCAGGCCTGGAAAAAGCCGCCCGCGATTGGCGCCTGACTGCTGGCCAGCACCGTGGATCGGTGCGTTTGCGTTGGACGGGTCAGCATCCCGAGGGGGTGGTCCCAGACGAGTGGTCGGGTGCACTGCAAGCGGTGTCGAGCGCCTTGGTGGATTTGCAAAACGGCTTGGATATGGTGAACGAGCTGGCCCCCGATTTTCAGCGACTGAGCGAGCGCACCCGTGAGCTGATGCAGCGCGCCGCCTTGTTCTCCGAAACGCCCAATCCCGAGGGCGTGCGCTGGGCTGAGGTGAGCGCGCAACTGCGCCTGATCGAGTCGCCCTTGGACATCGCGCAGGCCTTTTCTGCCCTGACCCGTCCTGTGTCAGTGATGCCGCAACCCGAGGCCGATGCCGAACCGCCGGCTGACGCCGACTCTTTGGAGGCCTTGATGGCCGGAGATCCTCGACACGCTGCAGGCAAGCCTGCGTCGGCAGGGCATGCGCCGGGTGTGGGTCAGCGGGCCTGGATTTTCACTTCGGCCACTTTGGGTGACGAGCCGAGTTTGCGCTGGTTTACTGAGCCTTGCGGCCTGAGTTCGGCCGAAGTCATGCAGGTCAACAGCCCTTTTGACTATGCGCAGCAAGCGGCTCTGTACGTGCCGCCGCACCTGCCGCGCCCGGGTGACCCGGGGCACGCCAGCCAAGTGGCCGCTTTGGTGCTGGAGGCGCTGGCGATTTTGGGCGGCCGAACCTTGGTGTTGACCACCACCTTGAACGCGATGCGCAGCATTGGCGAACAACTGCAAGCGCAATGCGATGGCGGCGTCGAGGTGCTGGTGCAGGGCCAAAGCCCCAAGCGACGCTTGATGGAGCGTTTTCGCGAAGGGGGAGGGCACGGTGACGCGCAAGGCCGCATGGGTTGCGTGCTGGTGGCTTCGGCCTCATTTTGGGAGGGTTTCGACGTGCCAGGGGATGCGCTGCAACTGGTGGTCATCGACAAGCTCCCTTTTCCGCCCCCCGGTGACCCGCTGTTTGAGGCGCGCAGCCAGCGCATCACGGAGCAGGGCAAGAGCGCTTTTAACGACCACGCCCTGCCCGAAGCGGCGGTGTCACTCAAACAAGGGGCAGGGCGCTTGATTCGCAGCGAAACCGATCGCGGCATTTTGGTGGTGTGCGACAACCGCCTGAGCACCATGTCCTATGGCCGCCGCCTGGTGCGGGGTTTGCCTGCCATGCGCCGCCTGGAAGACCACGCAGCTTTTATGCAAGCGCTGCGTCAGCTCACCACAGACGCCAGCCACCCGAGCGCTTGACCTCTGCGCCATCGGTGAGCAAAAAGGCCGACTTCGGGAAGCTGGTTTGCAGCACACGCTTGGCATCGTTGCTCAGCGCCGACATGCCCATGGCCTTGTAAGAGCTGATCAAAATGGCCAGGGCTTCCTCGAGGGCAGGCACACCCTGGTAGTCGGCAATGGCCTGCTGCGCCCGATTAATGGCCGCCACATGCGCGCCCCGGCTGGCATAGAAACGGGCCACATGCACTTCGTAAGCGGCCAGCGAGTTGACGATGTAAGTCATGCGCTGGCGTGCATCAGCGGTGTATTTGGAGTCCGGAAAGCGCGTGCTCAAATCGCGAAAGGCTTCGTAAGAATCTTTCGCGGCCTTTTGATCGCGCTCGGAGAGGTCTTGACGCGTGATGAAAGAGAACAAACCCAGGTTGTCGTTGAAGTTGACCAAGCCTTTGAGGTAAATCGCGTAGTCCAGGGCCGGGCTGGTGGGGTGCAGTCGGATGAATCGGTCAAGCGTGGCAATCGCCTGGATCTTGTCACCGGTTTTGTACTGGGCGAAAGCCTTGTCGATCTGGGCTTGTTGCGCAAGGACCGTGCCTGCGGCGCGGCCTTCGAGTTTCTCGAAGTAGCCAATGGCCTTGTCCCAGGCACCCGCACTCGCCTCGTCGCGGGCTTCGCTGTAGATTTTTTCAGGGGTCCAGCCCGCGGTTGGGTCCTTGGGGGTATTGGAGCAGCCACTCAGAAGGAGTCCTATGGCCAAAACCAGGCCAGCTGGAACCATCGATAATCTGAAGCTTTGCATCTGTGACACCTTGATTGTTGAACCCTTTGATTATATCGACCGACCCCGAAATGCATGACCCCGGCGAGCTGACCGAGGATGCTGAGCACGCACTGGAAGCTTCGCAAGAAGATGTGCAAGAAGAGGTGCGCACAACAGCAGTGCCTGTGACCTTGCATGGCCAGCGTCTGGACCGGGTATTGGCTCAGCTGGTGCCCGAGTTTTCGCGCAGTTATTTGCAGCAACTGATCGAGCAAGGTGAGTTGCTGATCGATGGCCGCGTGACCACCAAGGTGTCGGCCAAGGTGCGGCTGGGGCACCTGCTGCAAATCACCTTGCGGGCCACGCCGCAGTCACAAGCCTTTGTGCCTGAGGCCATGCACATCGACGTGGTGTACGAAGACGCGCACCTGCGCGTGGTCCACAAACCGGCAGGTCTGGTGGTCCACCCGGCCCCGGGCAATTGGCGCGGCACACTGCTCAATGGCTTGCTGGCCTTGGACCCGAAAGCCAGTGAAGTGCCCCGTGCAGGCATCGTGCACCGGCTGGACAAGGACACCAGCGGCCTCATGGTGGTTGCCCGCACGCGCCAGGCCATGGACGCGCTGGTGGCCCAGATTGCTGCGCGGCAAGTGCACCGCCAATACCTGGCCTTGGGCCATAAGAATTGGTCTGGCCCGTCACCGCGCACGCTCGAAGCCGCCATCGGCCGAGACCCGGCCAACCGCCTGCGCATGGCCGTGGTGGACTTGGCCCACCAATCGGGCAAAACAGCAGCAACCACCTTCGATCTGTTGGACCAAGGCGAGCGCTGCTGCTTGGTGCGATGCACCTTGCACACGGGGCGCACGCACCAGATCCGGGTGCACATGGCGCACCTGGGGCACCCCTTGCTGGGCGATGCGGTGTACGGTGGCGCCCCTTTGGGCGGCATGGCGCGCCAGGCCTTGCATGCCTGGCGGCTGGCTTTTGAGCACCCGATCACCGGCCAGAGCATCGACCTGACATCGGCTTTACCCGAGGACATGGCCCAGGCCATGCAAAATTCGGGCCTCAGTTACAATGTGTCCCCTTGACGCGCCAATGAGGTCGTTGGGCCTGACCCCTTTGTAGGGTCTTTGGCAGTTCTGAACTGCCCTGTCCACACGCCGTGAGGCGTTTTGCCACTTCGCCGTGAGGCGTTTTTTTCCGAAAGACCGACACCATGAATACGGCGCAAGCCAAGCGTGTCTTGGAAACGGCCCTGCTGACTGCGGGCCAGCCTTTGTCGCTGCGCGACTTGCGCGTGCTGTTTGACGATGCGCTTGGGGCCGACACCCTGCGGCTGATGCTGCAAGACCTGGAACTTGAATGGGCGGAAAAAGGCCTGGAGCTGACCCGCGTGGCCAGTGGTTGGCGTTTTCAAAGCCGCCCGGAGTTGCGTGTTTTCTTAGACCGCCTGCACCCCGAAAAGCCCCCCAAATACACCCGCGCCGTGCTGGAGACCCTGGCCATCATTGCCTACCGTCAACCGGTCACCCGGGGAGACATGGAAGACATCCGGGGCGTGACCATCGGCTCTCAAATCATCAAGCAGCTGGAAGACCGTGGCTGGGTTGAAGTCATTGGCCACCGCGAAACGGTGGGCCGTCCCAGCTTGTTTGCCACCACCCGCCAGTTTCTGGACGATCTGGGTCTGGCCGCCTTGGACCAATTGCCCTTGCTCTCCCAGGGTGACTCGCCCATGTCGGCCCTGGCCGGCATGCTGGAAGAGTCCCCGGCACAGGCCAGCCTTTCGCTCGAAGAGGCCCTGGCCGAATCTGCCGAATTGACTTTGGCGGGCGAACCCAGCTTTGCCGAGCCCTCTCACGAAGCCTCCAATACCCCTAAAAACGAGCTTTCCAGCCCTGCATTGAGCGACCCGCTCGGCGATCACCACTCGGACGCCAATCCGCCCGACGTGGACCCCGCCATCCCCGGCCACGGCCAAGAAAACATCCCCACATGAACGATTCTTCCTCCAACGCGCAGGGCTCGCGCTCTGGCGTGTACGCCGCCCGCAAAACGGGTGCAGCCCCTGCAGCCTCTGCTGCCCCCACACCTTACAAGGCGATTGACCTGGCCGACGTGGTCTCTGGCCAGTTCGATGACGAGGACGCAGCCGAAGCGGTGGCGCAAGACCTGGGCAAGCGCGTGCTCGCGCCCCAAACCGACTCGCCCAAACTGCACAAGGTGCTGGCCCAGGCCGGCATGGGCTCGCGCCTGGAGATGGAAAAACTCATCACCGAAGGCCGCATTGCCGTGAACAACGAACTCGCCCATGTGGGCCAGCGCGTGCAATATGGCGACCAGATCAAGGTCGACGGCAAGCCGATCCGCATCCGCATCGACCCGCCGCCGGCCCGCGTGATCGCGTACCACAAGCCCGCAGGCGAGATCGTCAGCCACGACGACCCACAAAACCGTCCCTCGGTGTTTCGCAAACTGCCGCGCCTGCAAAACGGCAAATGGCAGTCGGTGGGCCGCTTGGACCTGAACACCGAAGGCTTGCTGCTGTTCACCAGTTCGGGTGAGTTGGCCAACCAGCTCATGCACCCGCGTTTTGGTCTGGAGCGCGAATACGCCGTGCGTGTTCTGGGTGCCCTCAGCAAAGACGAAAAGCAAAAGCTTTTGGACGGCGTGATGCTCGACGACGGTCCGGCCCAGTTCGGCTCGATCGAAGACGGTGGCGGCGAAGGCTCCAACTGCTGGTACCGCGTGACCATCTCTGAAGGCCGCAACCGCGAAGTGCGCCGCATGATGGAATCCGTCGGTCATGCGGTCAGTCGCCTGATCCGCATCCGTTATGGCGCGATGGTGCTGCCGCACGGTTTGCGCCGTGGCGCTTGGCTTGAACTTGACGAGGCCGACATCCGCGCCTTGATGCGGGCGGCGGGCACGAGCGAGCGTCCCCGCCCCGTCACAGAGCAGCCGACCCGCACCAACCGCAATGACCGCCGCCCCCGCACCGGTGGGCAAGGCCGCGCGGGTACGGCCGTACCCCGCGCCAAACCGGCCGCCAAGCCCAACCAGGCTCCAGGAGGGTCTGGCTTGCATGCCCAGTCTGATGCCCCCAAAAGCGAGGCCAAGTACATTGGCGCCGAAAGCTTCAACCGTCTGAAAAAAGCGCCGGCCAGCCCGGGTCGAGGTGGCCGGGGCAGCGGTGGACGCAGCCGCTGAACATGGGCTTTAGCCATCTTGGCAACCCACGAGGGTCAAATCCCGTTTTCCCTGTCGGCCCATCGGCTGGCAGGGTCAATTTGTCACCCACTCAGGGTAGAATGGTGGGCTTTGCCGCAGGGCAAAAATAGTTAAAAATCACCCCTTCACAGGAAAAAACCATGGCCATCGAACGCACACTCTCCATCATCAAGCCCGACGCTGTCGCCAAGAACGTCATCGGCCAAATCTATGCCCGTTTTGAAGCCGCTGGCCTCAAAGTGGTTGCTTCCAGAATGGCCCACCTCTCGCGCGGCGAAGCCGAGCAGTTTTACGGCGTGCACAAAGAGCGTCCTTTCTTCAAGGACTTGGTCGATTTCATGATCTCCGGCCCCGTGATGATCCAGGCCCTGGAAGGCGAGAACGCCATTGCCAAAAACCGTGACCTGATGGGCGCGACCGATCCCAAAAAAGCCGCCGCCGGCACCATCCGCGCTGACTTCGCTGACAGCATCGATGCCAACGCCGTGCATGGCTCCGATGCGCCTGAAACTGCTGCCGCTGAAGTCGCTTTCTTCTTTGCTGGCATGAACGTTTACTCACGCTGATTGCGTCGCGGCCCTTTCGCGACCCCTAGGCACCTCGACCCCATGACGGCCAACCTTCTCGAATTCGACCTGGAAGGTTTGGCCGTTTTTTGTGAGGGCCTGGGCGAAAAGCGTTTTCGAGCCACCCAGTTGTTCCGCTGGATCCACCAGCGGGGCGCTGCGGATTTTGAACAAATGAGTGATCTGGCCAAGTCCTTGCGCCAAAAGCTCCTCTCCCATGCGCACGTTGCGGCGCTCCCTCTCATCAGTCAACACATTTCAGCCGACGGCACCATCAAATGGTTGTTTGACGTCGGCGATGGCAATGCCATCGAATCGGTGTTCATCCCTGAAGACGATCGGGGCACCTTGTGCATTTCATCTCAGGCCGGATGCGCCGTGGGCTGCCGTTTTTGCTCCACTGGCCACCAGGGTTTCAGCCGCAACCTCACCACCGGCGAGATTCTTGCGCAGCTGTGGTTCGCCGAGCATTTTTTGCGCAAACACCTGAACACGCCAGACCGCGTCATCTCTAACGTGGTGATGATGGGCATGGGCGAGCCGCTGCAAAACTATTCGGCCCTGGTTCCCGCCTTGCGCGCCATGCTTGACGACCACGGTTATGGCCTGTCGCGCCGCCGCGTCACCGTGTCCACGTCAGGGGTGGTGCCCATGATCGAGCGCTTGTCAGGCGATTGCCCGGTTGCGCTGGCCGTGTCTTTGCACGCACCCTTTGATGCGCTGCGCGACAACCTGGTGCCGCTTAACCGCAAATACCCGCTGGATGAGCTCATGCAGGCGTGCATCGCTTATCTGGCCCATGCGCCGCGAGACTTCATCACCTTTGAATACTGCATGCTCGATGGCGTCAACGACCAGCCCGAGCACGCCAGCGCCTTGATTGACCTGGTGCAAAAGCACGCCCGCCAAGGCCTGCGCTGCAAGTTCAACCTGATCCCCTTCAACCCCTTTCCGGCCTCAGGATTGCTGCGCTCACCTCAGGCCCGCGTGCAGGCCTTTGCCAAGCAGTTGCAAGACGCCGGTTTGGTCACCACGGTGCGCAAAACCCGTGGTGATGACATCGATGCGGCCTGTGGCCAGTTGGCCGGTGATGTCAAAGACCGCACCCAAGTGCAATCGCGCATGGCCGAGCAACGCACCATCGCTTTGGTGCCCCTGTCCGCTGTGACTTTTTCGGAGCCCCGACATGACGCCAAGCCTTAAAACTGAGTCCGATCCCGAGTCCGGCAGTTCTGAGCTCCCTGTGTTGGCCTTAACGGCCGGGCAGTTGCTGCGAAAAGCGCGTTTGAAGGCGGGCATCCACTTGGCCGTTTTGTCGGTCACCCTGAAAGTGCCGGTGCGCCAACTGGAGGCTTTGGAGGCGGATCAGCTTGACCCTGGCAAAGGCCCCGTCTTTTACCGGGGCCTGGCTTCAAGCGTTTGCCGTCACCTGCAGACCGACGCTGCACCCATTTTGGCCCTGTTGCCGCAAATGTCCTCCCAACTGGCGCCTCTGCGAAGCGCTATTCAGCCTTTTGAGAACGATGCCTCTGTGGGCATCGCTGGTCTGCCTTGGGGCCGCATGGCTTCATCCAAAGTGGTCTGGAGTGCCGCATTCATGCTGTTTTTGACAGGCGCGTTCCTTTGGTTGCCCGGTCCGTCCCAATGGGCTTGGTTGGAGGACGTGAAATCCTTGATGGCGGACGAGGTGGTATCTCAAGAAGTCGGCGAACCAGTCTCGCTGCCTGTGTTCAGCGCGACACCGGCCACTTTTGAAGCTTCTGATGCAAATACCACGCAGTCGCCAGCGTCTTCGGTCTCGAATGTTTCCATGGCTACAACCACCGCTGTGGTGACAGCGCCCGTGGCATCCAAAATTTCGCAAGTGATCCCGGCCAATCCAGCAACAGCCATGGCATCATCTCCCGCAAATCGTTCTGATGCATCCCCCGAATGGGTTTTTTCTGCTTCGGGCGACAGTTGGCTGGAAGTGCGTAACGCGAAAAAAGCGGTGGTCTGGAGTGGTGTGGTCAAGGCCGGCGAAAGCACCCGCATCCAGAGCCCCTTGCCCGTGAGTGTGGTGGTCGGCCGTGCCCAGGTGGTCACCGTAACGCTGCGCGGCAAAGCTTTTGACCTCAAGCCCCACACCCAGGTGACGGTGGCTCGTTTTGAAGTGAAGGAGTGAACATGTCATCCGCAAACTTGCCACTGAGCCCTGAGCCGATTGCCATTGCGCGTCCTGCAATTCGTCGCAGCCGCCAGTCCCAAGTGGTCTGGGGCTCGCGCGTCGTCACCGTGGGCGGCGGCGCCCCAGTGCGCGTGCAGTCCATGACCAACACCGACACGGTCGACGTGATCGGTACCGCCATTCAGGTCAAGGAACTGGCCATTGCAGGTTCCGAGATGGTGCGCATCACCGTCAACACACCCGAAGCTGCCGAGGCCGTGCCGCACATTCGTGACCAGCTCGACAAGATGGGCATCGACGTGCCCCTGATCGGTGATTTTCATTACAACGGCCACCGGCTGTTGACCGATTACCCGGCGTGTGCCGAGGCGCTGTCCAAATACCGCATCAACCCTGGCAATGTGGGCAAGGGCGACAAGCGCGATGTTCAGTTCGGCCAGATGATCGAAGCGGCCATGCGTTTCAACAAAGCCATCCGCATCGGCGTGAACTGGGGCAGCCTCGACCAGGAGTTGCTGGCCGATCTGATGGACACCAACAGCCAGCGCGCCCAGCCCTGGGAAGCGCGCCAAGTCATGTACGAAGCGCTAATTTCATCGGCCATCTCATCAGCCGAGCGCGCCGAGGCCATGGGCCTCAATGGGGACCAGATCGCCCTGTCCTGCAAGGTTTCGGGCGTACAAGATTTGATCGCTGTTTACCGAGAACTCGGCCGTCGCACAGATTACGCATTGCACCTGGGCCTGACCGAAGCGGGCATGGGCACCAAGGGCACGGTGGCTTCGGCGACGGCTTTGTCGGTCTTGCTACAAGAAGGCATCGGTGACACCATCCGCGTCTCGCTCACGCCCCAGCCAGGGGAGGCCCGTACACAAGAGGTGGTGATCGCGTCTGAAATTTTGCAGTCCTTGGGCTTGCGCATTTTTGTGCCCAGCGTCACCGCTTGTCCCGGCTGCGGCCGCACGACCAGCAGCACCTTCCAAGAGTTGGCCAAACAAATTGACGACTTTTTGCGCGCCCAAATGCCCGTGTGGCGTGCGCATTACCCCGGGGTGGAAAACCTCAAGGTGGCGGTCATGGGCTGCATCGTCAACGGCCCGGGTGAAAGCAAGCACGCCGACATCGGCATCAGCCTGCCTGGCACAGGCGAGGCGCCTGCGGCCCCGGTCTTCATCGACGGCGAAAAGCGCCTGACTTTGCGCGGCGAAGGCATTGCACAAGAGTTCCAGGTGCTGGTTGAAAATTACATTGAGAACCGTTTTGGTTCAGGATCTGCAGAACCCAAATGAGCGAACCGCTGAAAGAAATCACCCCCAAAGTTGAAAAGGCGGGCAAGCCCCAAAAGCTGGTCGGCGTCAAAGGCATGAACGACATCCTTCCGCCCGACTCGGCGCGTTGGGAATGGCTGGAGCAGCAGGTGCGCGCCTTGATGGCGCGTTACGCCTACCGCAACGTGCGCTTGCCCATCGTTGAGCCGACCGTCTTGTTTGTGCGCGGCCTGGGTGAGGTGACCGACATCGTCGAAAAGGAGATGTACTCCTTTGAGGACCGCCTGAATGGCGAACAACTCACCTTGCGCCCCGAGGGGACAGCAGGACTTGTGCGCGCTGTGGTCGAGCACAACCTGCTGTACGAAGGCGGCAAGCGGTTGTATTACATGGGCCCCATGTTCCGCCATGAGCGCCCTCAGCGCGGCCGATACCGCCAGTTCCATCAGGTCGGTGCCGAGGTGCTGGGTTTTGGTGGTGCCGAGGTGGATGCCGAGCTGATTTTGCTGGCCAATGACCTGTGGAAGGTGCTGGGCCTGAAAGATGTTCGTCTGGAACTCAACAGCTTGGGCCAACCCGCAGAGCGCCAAGCCCACCGCGCAGCCTTGATTGCCCACCTGGAGCAGCACAGCGATGTGCTGGACGAAGAAGCCAAGCGCCGGCTGCACACCAATCCGCTGCGCATCTTGGACACCAAGAACCCGGCCATGCAAAGCGTGGTGGAGGCAGCCCCCCGTTTGCTCGATTTTTTGGGTGAGGCCTCTTTGGCGCACTTCAATGCGGTCAAAGCCATTTTGGATGCCAACGGCGTGGCCTACAGCATCAACCCGCGCTTGGTGCGCGGCATGGATTACTACAACCTCACGGTGTTCGAGTTCATCACCACCAGCCTGGGCTCGCAGGGCACGATTTGCGGCGGTGGCCGTTACGACTACCTGATTGAGCAAATTGGCGGCAAGCCTTCTCCGGCAGTGGGGTGGGCCTTAGGCGTCGAGCGTGTACTCGAGCTCATCAAGGAGCAGGGCGAACCTGTGCCCGATTTGGCCCCCGATGTGTACGCCATCATCCCCGAAAACGCCGCCTTGCCGGTGGCCATGCAAGTGCTGCAGAGCTTGCGCGCTTGTGGCGTCTCGGCCCAGATGCATGCTGGCTCGAATGACGGCATGGGCAGCATGAAGTCCCAGTTCAAAAAAGCCGATGCCTCGGGTGCGCGTTTCGCCCTGGTCTTCGGTGCCGAAGAATTGACGCAAGGCCTGGTGGCGGTTAAATCGCTGCGTGACGGTGCCGGTGCCCAGCGCACCGAGTCGCTGAGCACGGTGGCCGCATGGGCCCACAGCCTACAATCCGCTCTTTGATGCGCTCATTTACTGACAAACACCATGGCCAAAGCCCTCGACCTTGAAGAACAAGAACAACTCGACCAGATCAAACACTTCTGGAAGAAGTACGGCAACCTGATTTCCTGGGTGCTGATCGTCGTTTTGGGCGGCTATGCGGCCTGGAACGGTTACCAATTTTGGCAACGCGACCAAGCGGCCAAGGCGGCTGTATTGTTTGACGAGGTGGAGCGTGCCGTTACCGCCGGGGATGTGGTCCGTGTGGAGCGAAGTTTTGCCGACATGAAAGACAAGTTTGGCGGCACGCATTACGCGCACCAAGCGGCCTTGCTGGCGGCCAAGGCTTTGCAAGCCAAAGACAAGGCCGAAGCCGCTCGCGCTGCTTTGAAGTGGGTCGCTGAGGTGGCGCCAGATCCTGCGTACCGCGACATTGCGCGTTTGCGGCTTTCTGCGCTCTTGCTCGATGCCGGCTCCAACGACGAGGCCCTGGCCCAGTTAACCGCACCATTCACTCCCGCCATGGCGGGTCTGTCGGCCGATTTGCGCGGCGATGTCCTGCATGCAAAAGGTCAAAAGACCGAAGCTGTTGCCTCTTATCAAACAGCTTGGCAGCAACTGGTTGACAGCCCGGATTACCGCCGTCTGGTCGAAGCCAAGCTCAATGCCATGGGCGTAGACCCGCAAACGGCGTCAATCCCATCTACAGGAAACACCAAGTGATGAAGAAGCTGACACCCACCTGGACCCGTTGGCTGGCCTTGGCCTGCATTGGATGTTTGTCGGCTTGTTCCAGTGCACCTGAAAAACCCAAGCCAGCGCCATTGCCCTCCGTCAGCGGGGCCTTGTCAGTGCAAAAAGTTTGGTCGAACGCGGTGGGCCCTGTCAACCGTCCACTGATGGTTTCGGTGCATGGTCAGCAGGTGGCCCTGGCCTCTTCTCAAGGTCAGTTGGCTTTGTTAGATGCCCAAACGGGTCGCGATGTCTGGCGCCTGTCCTTAGGCACACCCATTCAAGCCGGGGTGGGGGGAGATGGACAACGGTTTGCGGTGGTCACGCAAAACAACGAGCTGGTGGCGGTCGAGTCGGGCAAAGTGGTTTGGCGTCAGACTTTGCCTGCTTTGTCCTACACCCCGCCGCTGGTGGCCGGGGCACGTGTTTTTGTGCTGACCGGTGATCGGGCGGTGAGCGCTTTTGATGGTGCCACGGGTCAAAAGCTCTGGACCCAACAACGCCCGGGTGACCTTTTGCTTTTGCGCCAAGCGGGTCTTCTGACCTCTTTTGGAGACAGTTTGCTGGTGGGTTGGGGCGGTCGTCTGGCCTCGCTCAATCCGCTCACAGGAGCGGTGCGCTGGGAGACGCTGATCGGCTCCACCCGGGGCACGAACGAAGTGGAGCGGCTGGTGGACCTGGTTGTGGGGGCCAGCCGTCAAGGTCAGACCCTGTGCGTGCGCGCCTTCCAGTCGGCTGTCTCTTGTCTGGATGCCAACCGCGGCAACACTTTGTGGACGCGTCCAGCTCAAGGTCACGAAGGCTTGGATGGTGATGAGAATTTCATTTTTGGCACGGAATCTGACAGCAAGGTCGTGGCGTGGCAGAGGCAAGGCGGTCAGCCTGCCTGGACACAAGACGCTCTGCGTTTTCGGGGTCTGAGCGCACCGTTGGTCTTGGGGCGCTCCTTGGTGCTGGGTGATGACCAGGGCTTGCTCCATTTTCTGGCGCGTCAGGACGGACAGCCTTTGCAACGATTGAGCACCGATGGCAGTGCCATTGTCGGCAAGCCCGTGGTGGCGGGCCAAACTTTGGTGGTGGTGACACGTACCGGGGGCGTCTTCGGATTTCGCCCTGAATAATGGATCGGAAAATTTTTAAGTGAAACCTGTACTGGCCCTCGTTGGCCGCCCGAATGTGGGCAAATCCACGTTGTTCAACCGCCTGACCAAAAGCCGAGACGCCATCGTTGCTGATTTTGCTGGCTTGACCCGTGATCGCCATTACGGCAATGGCAAACAAGGCCGCCAAGAATTCATCGTGATCGACACGGGCGGTTTCGAGCCCGATGCCAGCAGTGGCATCTACAAAGAGATGGCCAAGCAGACCCAGCAGGCGGTGGCTGAGGCTGACATCGTGATTTTTGTGGTGGACGCCCGCGGTGGGCTGTCAGCGCAAGACCACGACATCGCCAAATATTTGCGCAAGATCGGCAAACCCTGTTTGCTGGTGGCCAACAAGGCCGAAGGCATGCTCGAAGGCATTCAGCTGACCGAGTTTTATGAGTTGGGCCTGGGCGAGGTGATTGCCATCTCTGCCGCACACGGGCAGGGCACACGCGGGCTGGTGGAGTTGGCCTTTGAACAATTGAACCTCCCGGATGAACCGGAAGAAACAGAAGAAGACCCTTCGGTCATCAAACTGGCCGTGGCCGGTCGGCCCAACGTGGGCAAGTCCACCCTGATCAACACCTGGTTGGGTGAAGAGCGACTGGTGGCGTTTGACATGCCGGGCACCACTCGGGATGCTATTTCGGTGCCTTTTGAGCGCCAGGGTCAAAAATTCGAGTTGATCGACACCGCCGGTTTGCGCCGCAAAGGCAAGGTGTTTGAGGCCATTGAAAAGTTTTCGGTGGTCAAAACCCTTCAAGCGATTGAATCGGCCAACGTGGTTTTACTCTTGCTCGACGCCGAGCAAGGCGTGACCGACCAGGACGCGCACATTGCTGGTTATGCCCTGGAAAGCGGCCGCGCCATGGTGCTGGCCATCAACAAATGGGATGCCATCGACGAATACCAGCGCCAGTTGGTGCAGCGTTCGATTGAAAACCGCTTGCCGTTTTTGAGCTTTGCCAACATGCACTTCATCTCGGCCAAAAAACGCCAGGGTCTGGGTCCTGTCTGGGCCTCCATTGTGCAGGCGCACAAGTCGGCCATGTGCAAAATGAGCACGCCCATTCTGACGCGTTTGCTGCTTGAAGCCGTGCAGTTTCAGAGCCCCCAACGTGGCGGCATGTTCCGCCCCAAACTGCGTTATGCCCACCAAGGTGGCATGAACCCGCCCGTGATCGTCATCCACGGCAATTCGCTGGAGCACGTCACCGACACCTACAAGCGCTTTCTGGAAGGTCGCTTTCGCAAAGCCTTCAGTTTGGCCGGCACGCCGATGCGAATCGAAATGAAAACATCGACAAATCCTTTTGCGGACAAAGAATCCAGTTGAGATTTGTGGAATTCATATTTCTCCAAAATCAAGCCCCTTTCCCTGTGGTAAGGTCCAGACTTCAAAACTTCTGAACACGGAGAATATCGTGAGCAACAAAGGTCAACTTTTGCAAGACCCCTTTCTGAACGCACTGCGCAAAGAGCACGTGCCGGTGTCCATTTACCTCGTCAACGGCATCAAACTTCAAGGCCAGATTGAATCGTTCGACCAGTACGTTGTGCTTTTGCGCAACACGGTCACCCAGATGGTTTACAAACACGCCATCTCGACCATCGTCCCAGGTCGTTCCGTCACCTTCAGCACCCCTGAAACGGGTGAAATCACCGCTTGATGCGGTTTTTGCTCGCCCGGCGGTGTGACACCGCTTCTGCAGGTTGCTGACATTGTCTGAATCATCTTCCCAACAAGCCGCGCCGACCTTATTGGTCGGCGTTGACTTTGGGCTGCCGCATTTTGACGGCGAGCTGCTAGAACTCGGCCTTTTGGCCGAGTCTGGCGGCTTAAAGCCGGTGGCTCGCCTGACCTGTAAACGCAGGGCCCCAGACCCAGCCTTCTTTGTCGGCAGCGGGAAGGCCGACGAGATCAAGGCCCTGGCCCTGATGCACGGGGCGGTCGAGGTCTTGTTCGACCAGTCCCTGAGTCCGGCGCAGCAGCGCAATTTGGAGCGCCACATCGGGTTGCCGGTGAATGACCGAACCTTGTTGATCCTGGAAATTTTTGGCCAACGTGCGCGCAGCCACGAGGGCAAACTGCAAGTTGAACTGGCACGCCAGCAATACCTGAGCACCCGCCTGGTGCGCCGCTGGTCGCACCTAGAGCGACAAAGTGGCGGTATTGGCATGCGGGGTGGCCCGGGCGAAACCCAAATCGAGCTGGACCGCCGCATGATCAACGACTCGATCAAGCGCATCAAAGAGCGTTTGCTTAAGGTCAAAAAGCAGCGCAACACCCAGCGGCGACAGCGCGAGCGGCGCGACACCTTCAACATTTCGCTGGTGGGCTACACCAACGCTGGCAAATCCACTTTGTTCAATGCCCTGGTGAAAGCCCGTGCCTACGCTGCCGACCAGTTGTTTGCCACCTTGGACACCACCACACGTCAGCTTTATCTTGGCGAAGCAGGTCGCTCGGTGTCCTTGTCCGATACCGTGGGGTTCATTCGTGATTTGCCGCACGGTCTGGTCGAAGCCTTTCAGGCCACATTGCAGGAAGCCACGGAGGCGGATTTGCTGCTGCATGTGGTCGATGCTGCCAACCCGGATTTTCCCGAGCAGATGGCCGAGGTGCAAAAAGTGCTGGCCGAAATCGGTGCCCATCAGGTGCCGCAATTGCTCGTTTTCAACAAACTCGATGCGCTGGCCGCTGAGCGTTACCCCTTGCAGATGCAAGACCAGTACGAACTCGATGGTGAGCCTGTGCCGCGTGTGTTTCTGAGCGCGCGAAGCGGCGAGGGTCTGGCCCTTTTGCGATCGGCGCTGTCTGACATCGTGAAAGCTGCGCTGCCTGCAGTCCAGTCATCAGAACCTGATCCCCGTGAGATGTACCGGGAATATCCTGGTGACCCGCCTTGAGTGGCCCTTAAATTCGGCACAATGCTGTTTCGTCCTCCAGACAAAGACAAAGAACCATGAATTTTCAACTGCCAGCCCTGCGATGGTCCTTGCTGCCCGCAAAGATCCGAGGCATGTTCAATTTGAACGACCCACGCTGGGGTCGTGACGATGACAAATCTTCCGGTGACTCGGGCAATAAGCCATCGGGCGACACCACGCCACCCGGCCCCAAGCCAGATGCTTGGCAGCAACCTCCCGGACGCGGCCCACAGCAACAACAAAGCGGCCCGCCCGATTTGGACGAGTTGTGGCGCGATTTCAACCGCAAGCTCGGTCAGATCTTTGGCGGCAAAGGCGGTCCTCAGCGTCCCCAAGGCCCTGGCGGCACTGGCGGAGGCTCTGGTGGGCCTGAAATTCCAGCCTTCATCAAGAACCTGGGCATTGGGGTCATTTTGGGTGGTGCCTTGCTGGTTTGGCTGGCCACCGGCTTTTTCATCGTCCAAGAAGGTCAGCAGGCGGTGATCACTCAGTTTGGTAAGTACAACTCCACGGTGGGTGCGGGTTTCAATTGGCGCTTGCCTTACCCCGTGCAACGCCATGAGCTGGTGTTCGTCACCCAGATCCGCTCGGTGGACATTGGCCGCGACAACATCGTCAAAGCCACGGGCCTTCGTGAGTCGGCGATGTTGACCGAAGATGAAAACATCGTCGAGATCAAGTTTGCGGTTCAGTACCGGCTGAATGATGCCCGTGCTTACCTGTTCGAAAGTCGCAATCCGACCGAAGCCGTGGTGCAAACGGCTGAGACCGCCGTGCGCGAGGTGGTGGGCAAAATGAAGATGGATTCGGCACTCGCCGAAGAGCGCGACCAAATCGCGCCACGTGTGCGTGAAAAAATGCAAGTCATCTTGGACCGTTACAAAGTCGGCATCGAGGTGGTGGGCATCAACTTGCAACAAGGCGGCGTGCGTCCGCCTGAGCAGGTGCAGGCCGCTTTTGACGATGTGCTCAAAGCCGGTCAGGAGCGTGAACGCGCCAAGAACGAAGCCCAAGCCTACGCCAACGACGTGGTGCCCCGCGCCGTGGGTGCGGCCTCGCGCCTGAAGGAAGAGGCTGATGCCTACCGCGAACGCATCGTGGCGCAAGCCGAAGGTGATGCCCAGCGCTTCAAGACCATCTTGCCCGAGTATCAGAAGTCGCCCCAAGTGATGCGCGACCGCATGTACACCGACACCATGCAGCAGATCTACAGCAACGTGACCAAGGTGCTGGTGGACAGCAAGTCAGGCTCCAACCTTCTGTACTTGCCGCTCGACAAAATCATGCAACAGGTCACGCAAGTGGCTCCGCCCGCCATGGATGTGCCCGCAGCCCCTGCCAACGCAGGCAGCAACGGCACAGTGGATACCCGCTCCCGAGATCTCGAGCGTTCGCGTAGCCGCGATCCACGTTAAGGAATAAGACAATGAATCGCATCGGATTGTGGATTTCGAGTTTGCTGGTGGTGTTCGCACTGCTCAGCTCTACCTTGTTCGTGGTGGACCAGCGCCAATTTGGCGTGGTCTACGCTTTGGGTCAGATCAAAGAAGTGATCACCGAGCCGGGCCTGCACTTTAAGTTGCCGCCGCCTCTGCAAAACGTCAACTACATTGACAAGCGTTTGTTGACGCTCGACAGCCCCGACAACGAGCCCATGCTCACGGCTGAAAAGCAGCGGGTGGTGATTGACTGGTATGTGCGCTGGCGCATCACCGACCCACAGGCCTACATCCGCAATGTGGGTTTGGATGAGAAGGCCGGTACCAACCAGCTCAACCGCGTGGTGCGCAACGCTTTCCAGGAGCAGATCAACAAACGCACCGTCAAGGAGTTGCTCTCGCTCAAGCGTGAAGAGCTCATGGACGATGTGAAGGAAGACGTTTTGGTGGTGGTGCGGGGTGCCAAGCCTTGGGGTGTGGACGTCGTTGACGTGCGCATCACCCGTGCCGATTACGTGGACACCATCACCGAATCGGTTTACCGCCGCATGGAAGCCGAGCGCAAGCGCGTGGCCAATGAGCTGCGTTCAACCGGTGGTGCAGAAGGTGAAAAAATTCGTGCTGATGCCGATCGCCAGCGCGAGGTGACGATTGCCAACGCCTACCGTGATGCCCAAAAGATCAAGGGCGAGGGCGATGCCCAAGCGGCCCGTTTGTACGCCGAATCTTTTGGTCGCGACCCCCAGTTCGCTCAGTTCTACCGCAGTCTCGAAGCCTACAAGTCCAGCTTCAACAGCAAGGGCGACGTGATGGTGCTCGACCCCGGCAGCTCCGAGTTCTTCAAGGGCATGCGCGGCACACCGGGCGGTGCACCGGCCCGGAAGTAAATTTTGCTCGACACCCTCCTGATGGCGCTAGGCCTGATGCTCATCCTGGAGGGGTTGCTGCCCATGATCTCGCCACGCCGATGGCGAGGTCTCTTTGAGCAAATGCTCCAGCTTCAGGAGGGGCAGATCCGGTTTTTCGGCATGATCATGGTGGTGTTCGGCTTGGTGGTGATTTGGCTGTTGGCTTGACACCCTCATGCTGGCCCGGCGGTTCAGCCCGTACACATTCTTCCCGCAGAGATTGGATTTGGACAATTTGCCAGTCTCTTTGCCGGAAATGAGCCTGTCAACCCGGTAAAATCTCCTTTTTAACCGTCTCCCCCCATCCCCTCATGTCTGCTTGGGTCCTCCCGGATCACGTTGCCGATGTCTTGCCTTCCGAGGCACGCCACATCGAAGAACTCCGCCGCGAACTGCTGGACACCGCCCGTGGCTATGGCTACGAGCTGGTCATACCGCCGCTGCTGGAGCATTTGGAATCCCTGCTGACCGGCACGGGTGAAGCCCTCGATTTGCAGACCTTCAAACTGGTGGACCAACTCTCCGGCCGCACCTTGGGTTTGCGTGCCGACACCACCCCCCAGGTGGCGCGCATCGACGCTCACTTGCTCGGCCGCACGGCACTGACCCGTCTGTGTTACTGCGGACCTGTGCTGCACACCCGCCCCGCACGCCCACACGCCACGCGTGAGCCGCTGCAGTTGGGCGCCGAAATTTACGGCCATGCGGGCCCTGAAGCCGATCTTGAAATCTTGCAACTCGCCCTGGACTGCCTGGCTGCTGGCCGCGCCACTGGGCTGCAGGTAGACCTGGCCGATGCCCGCATCGTGAACAGCTTGTTGCAGGCCCAGCCTTTGAGCGAAGCCCAGCGCCACGCCATCCATGCCGCCTTGGCGAGCAAGGACGCCTCTGCACTGGCCCGTTTGAGTGCCGATTTGACGCCCGCAGCGCAAGACGGTTTGCTGGCCTTGGTCGATTTGTATGGCGATGTGAGTGTCCTGGACCGTGCAGCAGCGCGCTTACCCGATCACCCAGAAATCACCCAAGCCTTGGCGCAGTTGCGTTGGTTGGCCGAGCAGATCCCGGGTGTTGCCATCAGCTTCGACTTGGGCGACTCCCGTGGTTACGCCTATTACAGCGGCATGCGCTTTGCCATTTACGCCAAAGGTGCATCGGACGCCCTGGCCCGTGGCGGGCGCTACGACGGTGTGGGCGCGGTGTTTGGCCACCGAATTGACCGCGACCGTCCTGCTGTCGGTTTCAGCCTGGATTTGAAGGAATTGGTGGCCGCCGTTCAGCCTTTGGCTTTGCGTGCTGCCATTCGCGCCCCCTGGGGCCAATCGGCCTCCTTGCGCGCAGCCATCGCTGCACTGCGCAGCCGGGGCGAAACCGTGGTCTGCGTGTTGCCGGGCCATGAAAGCGAAGTGGACGAATTCCATTGCGACCGCGAACTTGTCGAGGCGGCAGGGCAGTGGTTGGTACAGGCTCTTTGAGAAAGAACATTTCAAGCATGAACAAGTTGCAAGGCCGTAACGTGGTCGTCGTGGGCACCCAATGGGGCGACGAGGGCAAAGGCAAACTGGTCGATTGGTTGACCGAAAGCGCCCAGGGCGTGGTTCGTTTCCAGGGGGGGCACAACGCGGGCCATACCCTGGTCATCAACGGCGTCAAAACTGCTTTGCACCTGATCCCCAGCGGCATCATGCGCGCAGGCGTCAAGTGCTACATCGGCAATGGTGTGGTCTTGTCGGTGCCCAAGCTGCTCGAAGAAATCGCAGGCCTTGAAAAAGCCGGTGTCGAGGTTCGTTCACGCCTGCGTGTGAGCGAAGCCTGCCCGCTGATCTTGCCTTACCACGTCGCGCTGGATGTGGGCCGCGAAGCCGCCAAGGAAAAAGCCGGGACTGCCAAAATCGGCACCACCGGCCGAGGCATTGGCCCCGCTTACGAAGACAAAGTGGCGCGCCGCGCCCTGCGTGTGCAGGACCTGAAGTACCCTGAGCGTTTTGCCACCAAGTTGCGCGAAAACCTGGCGCTGCACAACGAAATTCTGGTCAACATCCTGGGCACTTCGCCCGTGGACTTTGACAGCACCTTCAACGAAGCCATGGCCTATGCCAAAGCGCTGCTGCCCATGGTGGCCGACGTGTCCCGCGAGTTGAACGAAGCCCACAAAGCGGGAGCCAATTTACTGTTCGAAGGCGCGCAAGGCACCTTACTCGACGTGGACCACGGCACATACCCCTTTGTGACCTCGAGCAACTGCGTGGCCGGCAACGCCGCTGCCGGTGCAGGCGTGGGCCCGGGTATGCTGCACTACATCTTGGGCATCACCAAAGCTTATTGCACCCGCGTGGGCGGTGGCCCTTTCCCGACCGAGCTCGACTGGGAGACCCCCGGCACGCCCGGCTACCACATGTCCACCGTGGGCGCTGAAAAAGGCGTGACCACCGGCCGTTCACGCCGCTGCGGTTGGTTCGATGCGGCCTTGCTCAAGCGCAGCGCCCAGGTCAACGGCCTGAGCGGTCTGTGCATCACCAAGCTCGATGTGCTGGATGGTTTGAAAGAATTGTGGTTGTGCACCGGATACGAGCTGGACGGCGAAACGATTGACATCCTGCCCATGGGCGCGGACGAGATCGCCCGATGCCAACCGATTTACGAAGTGATTCCCGGCTGGACCGAGACCACCGTGGGCGTGACCGAGATGGACAAACTGCCAGCCACAGCCCGTTATTACCTCGACCGCATTGCTGAAGTGACTGGCGTGCCCGTGCATGTGGTGTCCACCAGCCCCGACCGTGACCACACGATCTTGCTGCACAACCCCTTTGCCGCCTGATTTTTTCAGTCCGCGAAACCCATCGATCTCAACCCCTAATTTTTTGGAGTGACCCCATGTTGACCGAAGACGGCAAGCACCTGTACGTGAGCTACGACGAATACCACAACCTGATCGAAAAGCTCGCGATCAAAATTCACCAGTCCGGCTGGGAATTCGACACCATCCTGTGTCTGGCACGCGGTGGCATGCGCCCCGGCGACATTCTCTCGCGCGTGTTCGACAAGCCGTTGGCCATCATGTCCACCAGTTCCTACCGCGCCGATTCGGGCACAGTGCAGGGCCACCTGGACATCGCCCGCTTTATCACCACAC
The DNA here is from genome assembly GCA_945897795.1 of Limnohabitans sp. Rim8. Classification (GTDB taxonomy): domain Bacteria; phylum Pseudomonadota; class Gammaproteobacteria; order Burkholderiales; family Burkholderiaceae_C; genus Limnohabitans_A. The sequence goes on from CAMDFT010000001.1 coordinate 69,566, forward strand.
CCAAAGGCGAGATCGCAGGCAAAGTGCTGTTGGTCGACGACTTGGCCGACACTGGCCACACCCTTCGTGCTGTGGTGGACCAGCTGAAAAACAACTACAAGCCGATCACCGAGCTGCGCACTGCCGTCATCTGGACCAAGGGCGTGTCCAGCTTCAAGCCCGATTACTCGATCGAGGACCTGCCCACCAACCCCTGGATTCACCAGCCCTTCGAGCCGTATGACAGCATGCGCCCCGAAAAACTGATGGAAAAGTGGCGCGTCTAAGCCGACGCGGACTTTCCCTGAGTTGACCGCCAACAGCCTCCTTATGGGGGCTGTTTGCATTAGGATGTCCGGATGCAAAAAGACCATCCCAATCTGCCCACCGTGCCCAACGTCACTGGCCTGATTCACCACCCCTACACTCCGCCTGCCGAGTTTGACGCGCCCCAGCCGGGCGTTTTCAAGGCCTCGACGGTTTACTTTCCCACAGTGGCCGACATGCGCCAGCGGGAGTGGAAAGACAAATCGGCCTACACCTATGGCCTGCACGGCACGCCCACCACCTATTTGCTCGAGGAGCGCCTTTGCAGCCTCGAAGGCGGTCTGCAATGCATGTTGGTGCCCAGCGGCCTGGCCGCTTTGGCCTTGGTGGCCTTGGCCGTCCTGAAAACCGGCGACGAAGTCCTGATTCCGGACAATGCCTACGGCCCCAACAAGGCTTTGGCCGACGGTGAGTTGCGCCACTTCGGCATCACCCACCGCTTTTACGACCCGATGGACCCGCAAGATCTGTCCCGCCAGATCAAGGACCGCACCCGCTTGGTGTGGCTTGAAGCGCCCGGCTCGGTGAGCATGGAGTTTCCCGATTTGCCCGAGATGGTGCGCCGTTGTCGTGAGCGTGGTGTCTTGTGCGCACTGGACAACACCTGGGGCTCGGGCCTGGCCTTCAAGCCTTTTGATTTGTTGGCCGATGGTGCAGATGGGGCGGGCAGCCTGGCGGTAGACATCAGTGCCCATGCGCTCACCAAATACCCCAGCGGCGGCGGTGACGTGCTGATGGGCAGCGTCATCACCCGCGACGCGGCCTTGCACCTTCAAATCAAACTTTGCCACATGCGTCTGGGCTTGGGTGTGGCGGCCAACGACGCAGAAACTGTGCTGCGCTCTTTGCCCAGCATCGCGCTGCGCTATGCCGCGCATGACCAGACCGCACGCGCTTTGGCTGCTTGGTGGCAAACCCAGCCGCAATGCGCGCAACTGATGCATCCGGCATTTGAAGGCGCGCCCGGCCACGCCCATTGGCAAGCCCTGTGCGATCGCGTGCCCGGCACGGGCTTGGCCGCAGGCTTGTTCAGCGTCATGATCGACGCGCGTTACAGCCAAGACCAAGTGGACGCGTTTTGCGATGGGCTGAAACTTTTCAAGATCGGCTACAGCTGGGGAGGCCCCGTTAGCCTGGTGGTGCCCTACAACATTGCCTCAATGCGACAGACTTGGCCTGGCCATTTGAAGCCGGGCACCCTGGTGCGTTTTTCGACCGGTCTGGAATCGGCGCAGGACCTGGTCCTTGACTTGCATCAAGCCGTGCAAGCGCATTTGCCCATAGCCTGATCACGCTGGTGACAATGGGGGCACTTTTGTGGCCCAAGACACGCGCAGTTCGGGGTTTCCTGACTGTTCAAAGTGTACCGGTGGGGGTAATCTGAAAACCTTTGTATTTTCAGATGGGTTTTTCACATGAACGCCGACGCCAAGTCCCCTGAAGCTGCCCATGCGCCAGACCTGCCCACCATGGCCACGCCCTATGTGCCCCCGTTGCCCGTGGGGCCGCGCTCGCACATGCGGCCCTTGGGCTTTGCCGATCCTTTTCGCTGGCTGGCTCGGGGCCTGAAGGACATGCGCCAACACCCGGGCATTGCCCTGTTTTATGGCCTGTGTTTTTGGGGCATGGCCCAGGTGCTGGCCTTGGTGTTCAAGCACAAGCCTGAATACACCTTGTCCCTGGTTTCGGGCTGCTTGCTGGTCGGGCCTTTTTTGGCCATGGGTTTGTACGAGGTCAGCCGCAAACGCGAGCAGGGTGAAGTGCCGGACATGGCCAGCTCATTGATGTGCTGGGACCAGCACATCAAGAGCATGGCCATGCTGATTTTGGTGCTGATGGTGCTGGAGCTGCTGTGGGGCAGGGCGTCGCTGGTTGTGTTTGCGGTGTTTTTTAACACCGGTATGCCGTCGACCACGGGCGTGATCGAGGCGGTGTTCAACCCGCAAAACATTGAATTTTTGCTGGTGTATCTGGCAGTGGGCGGTGCGTTTGCGGCCCTGGTTTATGGCCTGTCGGTGGTGTCGATTCCCATGATCCTGGACCGCGATACCGATGCGATTTCGGCCGTGATTACCAGCATACGGGTGGTTTTTTCGCACCCCGGCGTGATGCTGCTGTGGGGCTTGCTGCTGAGCGTGTTGGTGCTCGCGGCCCTGTGGCCTTGGGCGTTGGGCATCATCGTGGTGGGGCCCTGGCTGGGTCACGCCAGCTGGCACGCCTACCGGGGCAGTGTCGAGTGGCAAGAAAACCCTGAAGAAGCTGTTACATTGGGCAGCTCAAATTAAAGGAGCCATCTTGGCCACACCCAACTACGGATTCGAAAAACGCCAGAAAGAACTGGCGAAAAAACGCAAAAAAGAAGACAAGCTCAAAGCCAAGTCCGATCGAAAATCGGGCTTGTTTGCTGAAGACGGCACCGAAATCGAAGGCGAAGAGGGCGACGCTAACAATGCAGCGCCCGGTGCTGCTGACTCGTCCACCCCTGCCGTTTGACCTGTTCGCTGCAGCCTCTAGCCTTGTAGGAGCGACGTCCTCGTCGCGATAGCCCTTCGCAATCCACTTGCGCGTCCATCACCCCGAGGTTGGGTTTCCTACAAGAAGAACTTGCGCTTAGGCAATTTGCACAAGCGCTCTCGCCAGTGTCAGCATGTCCGCCATGCTGTGGCTCGCAGGCGTGACCAGCGGGGCTTGGGCGTAATGCACAAAGTTGTTGCCGGTGGAGGTCTCGTACCCCGGGTCGTAGTGGCCTGACAGCAGTTCGGTCACCACCTCGCGCATTTCGCCTCGCTCAATGCGCTCTTGCCAGCCTTGCACCACGGCTTTGCCACGCAGCGCTACCAGCCGCTCCAACCGGTCGGCAAACAGGGCGCGGTCTTGCGTGAAAAACGCATAGTCTTCCAGCAGCAAATTCACCCGATTCTCCAGCGACAGGTCCACCCGAAGGCAGGGGCTGGCGCGCATGGCCACCATCAACTCGTCAGGCACCGCCAGGTTGCCCACCTTTTTGCTTTCGGCTTCCACAAACACCGGACGGTCCACGCTGAAGCCGCGCAAAGCATCCCAGACCTGTGTGTCATAAGCTTTTTGGGTGGGCTGAGCCGTGCCCGGAATCAAGCCCAGCACCGAACTGCGGTGGCAGGCGATGGCCTCCAGGTCCAGCACTTGCGCCCCTTCTTGCGCCAAGGCTTGCAGCAAGCGCGTTTTACCCGAACCCGTGGGTCCACAAAGCACCTTGAACTGCAGGCGCTGCGCCTGGCGCGGCGTGTCTTCCATGACCTCTTTGCGAAAGGCTTTGTAGCCGCCCTCAATCAGGTGCACCTTGAAGCCGATTTGCCCCAAGATCAGCGCCAGCGAGTTGCTGCGCTTGCCCCCGCGCCAGCAATACACCAGCGGTTGCCAGGTACGCGGCTTGTCCATCACCTGGGTTTCGATGTGCCGGGCGATGTTTTTGGCCACCAGGGCCGCGCCCACTTTTTGCGCCTCAAAGGGGTTGACCTGTTTGTACAGGGTGCCCACTTTGATGCGCTCTTCGTTGTTGAGCGATGGCCAGCTCAAAGCGCCGGGCAGGTGGTCTTCGGCGTGTTCGCCCTCGGAGCGCGCATCCAGAATGGCGTCAAACTGGTTCAGTTTGCCCATGGCTTCAAAGGCCGAGATCAGGTGAAGGCTCATTTCAGTTGTTTCTTGAGGGTGGGCCAAACATTGGCCAGCATGCGCGGTTGCGCGGCTTCGTTGGGGTGGATGCGGTCGCTCTGAAACCATTTGAGCGGTTCGGGGTCGTCGCCCACGCCTTTCAAAAAGAAAGGCACCAGCGCCGCCTTTTGGCTTTTGGCCACTTGGGCAAAGGCCGCATCAAACTGGCGGGCCATGTCAGGCCCGTAATTGGGGGGCATTTGCATGCCCAACAGCAGCACTTGCGCCCCGGCCGCTTGGGCTTGCTTCGTCATGGCCAGCAAGTTGTCTTGCGTCATATTCATCGGCAGGCCGCGCAGCGCGTCGTTGCCCCCCAGCTCGATGACCACATGGCTGGGTTGGTGTCGTTTGAGCAAGGCGGGCAGGCGAGAGCGCCCGCCCGAGGTGGTGTCGCCGCTGATGCTGGCGTTGATCACTTCCACGCCAGGCTTTTCTTGGGCCAATTGTTTTTGCAGCAAAGCCACCCAACCGGTGCCGCGGGCCAGGCCGTATTCGGCGCTGAGTGAGTCGCCCACCACCAAAATGCGCTGCCCAGAGGCTGCCGTTACGGGCACGGCAAGGCCCCAGCAGGCAAGGGCCAGCAAGGTCCAGTTAAAGTGGCGTCGTATCAACAAAGGTTTGTGCATGCCTGAATCCATCCTTGCCGTGCGTGGTGTCTCCAAAACGGTGCAAGACGCCAGCGGCGAACTGCGCATTTTGCGCGATATCGATTTCTCATTGAACGCCGGTGAAACAGCGGCCATTGTCGGTGCTTCTGGCTCAGGCAAAAGCACACTGTTGGCAATCCTGGCTGGATTGGACACGCCTAGCACCGGGCAGGTGGTGTTGGCAGGGCAATCGCTGTTCGATTTGTCCGAAGACGAGCGCGCCGCCGTGCGGGCACAGCATGTTGGATTTGTGTTCCAGAGCTTTCAGCTCATGCCCAATCTCACGGCACTTGAAAACGTGATGCTGCCCCTGGAGTTGGCCGATCGGCCCGATGCCCGCAGCACTGCCACGGCCATGTTGCAGCGCGTGGGCCTGGGCGAGCGCTTGAAGCACTTGCCCAAAGTGCTCAGCGGCGGCGAGCAACAACGCGTGGCGCTGGCCCGTGCCTTTGTGGTGCAGCCCGATGTGCTGCTGGCCGACGAGCCCACCGGCAGCCTGGACCACGCCACCGGCGAGGCCATCATGGACTTGATGTTCGCGCTCAACCGCGAGCAGGGCACGACTTTGGTCCTGGTCACGCACGACCGCCTGCTGGCCGCCAAATGCGAGCGCAGCTTGGTGATTCAAGCGGGCCGCTTGTCCGAGCCAGCAGCGAACCCGGCCTGATACTCGGGCCCGTTTGGGCAGTGGGTCGAAGCTGCAGTCTGCGAGCAACGATAATCCCAGGATGTCATCCCACAAAGTGCTGTTCGGCTTTCATGCCGTGGGCGTTCGCCTCAAGATCGCCCCCCAATCCGTTGTTGAAATCCATTACGAGGTCACCCGCCGCGATGCGCGCATGCGGCAATTCATCGACAAGGCCCGCGATTCGGGCATGCGCATGATCGAATCGGACGGTGAACGTCTGGCCAAACTGGCCGGGGGCCACGGCCACCAGGGCGTGGTGGCCATGGTCTCACCCATGCCCCAAAACCATTCGCTGGACGACCTGCTCGACACCGTGGAAGGCCCGCCTTTGCTGTTGGTGCTGGACGGTGTGACCGACCCGCACAACCTGGGCGCGTGCCTGCGCGTGGCCGACGGCGCGGGTGCTCACGCGGTCATCGCCCCCAAAGACCATGCGGCCGGCATCAACGCCACCGTAGCCAAAGTGGCCAGCGGCGCGGCCGAGACCATGCCTTATTTCATGGTCACCAACCTAGCGCGCACCTTGGGCGAGCTCAAGGAGCGCAGCATCTGGATCGTTGGCACCAGCGATGACGCGCCGCGCACGGTTTACCAAGCCGATCTGAAAGTGCCCACCGCCTTGGTGCTGGGCGCCGAAGGCGCGGGCATGCGCCAGTTGACGCGCAAGAACTGCGACGAGCTGGTCAGCATCCCCATGCGCGGCGCGGTGGAAAGCCTGAACGTGTCGGTAGCCAGTGGCGTGTGTCTCTACGAGGCCTTGCGCCAGCGCAGCTGAGATTCTTTCAAATCATCCAACCATTCAAACAGGGCGCACGCCATGTCAAAAAACACCCCCCGAATCGGCTTGATCTTCGCCGTCGGTGCAGCCTGCCTGCTGGCCGCTTGCACACAAGAGCAGCAAAACAAAATTGGCCGCAGCATCCAGAACTGGACTGGCACCAACGGTGTGATGGAGGTCTACGCTGGCGAGAAGTTGGTGCGCCGCTTCATCAAGGTCGACAAAGTCAGCACCGCGTTGGGCACCGATGACAAATCACCCCGCGCTTACCGCTATGGCTACGGCGTGCTGGATGAAAACTTCAACTTCGAAGTCGATCCGGGCGAGAAAAAAGTGTATTTTGAGGTCAGCGATTACTCGAACACGGTGTTTTTCGAGAACCCACGCTGATCTACTCAGACCCAGCCCAAGCCGCCCAATAGGGCCCCCAGGCCAATGAGCCACAGCATGTGCACTTGGGTGCGCCAGACCACCAGCGCGGTCAAGGCCGTCAACGCGTACAAGGGCCAGTCCCGCGCTGGCTGGTTGTGGGTGAGGGTCAGCAACCAAGAGGTTGACAGCAGCAGGGCAATCACAATGGGTGACATGCCAGATTTGAATGCCCGGATGCCCATGTTGTCGCGGTGCTGGTGTGCCCAGCGTGTGGCGGTATAGGTCAAGACCGAAGAGGGCAGCATGATGCCCGTCATGGTGAGCACCAGCCCTAAGCTGGCCAACCCCACGCTCACCCAGCCGCCGCCCAGACTGGCTCCGGCATTCATGCCCACGTTGTAGCCCATCAAGGCCACAAACAAAATATTGGGGCCTGGCGCGGCTTGCGCCAGTGCGATGGACGAGGTGAACTGCGACTCGCTGAGCCAAAGTTTTTCTTCCACCAAAAAACGGTGCATGTCCGGCGCCACGGTGATCGCGCCCCCCACGGCCAGCAGCGACAGCGTCGCAAAGTGGTTGAACAAGCTGAGCCAGTCGCTGGCGCTCAGGTCAAGCACCGGGTTCATGGACGCCCTCCGGCCGTTGCCGCTTGCTGGGCCAATTGCCAATAGGCCCAGCTGCAGGCCACCAGACCGGTGCCCAACAACACATAAGCCAATGGCCAACGCAGCAAACCCACGCCTGTGAAGCTGGCACAGGCCAAGCCGATGCACATGGGCATGCCCATGGGGTTGTTGCGCAGGGCCGCCATCAGTTTCAGTCCCACGGCGGCAATCAAGCCCGCAGAGACCGCCCCCATGCCGCGCAAGGCCCCTTGGGCCCAGGCCGCGTCAGACACGCCCCCAAACGCCACGGCCAGCAAGAGCACGACCACCATCGGCGCAGCCAACATGCCCGCAACGCCCGCCAGGGCACCGGCCAGTCCAAAATAGCGCCCGCCAATCATCAGGGCCAGGTTGATCACATTGGGGCCGGGCATGATTTGCGCCACGGCCCAGTCTTCGACAAATTGTTCGCGCGTCATCCAGCGCTTTTTCTCGACCAACTCGCGCTGCACCACGGCCAGCACGCCGCCAAAGCCTTGCAGGGCCAAAACGGTGAAGGACACAAACAGATCTGTTTTGGAGCGCGGTTGCTGCAGGGGCTGGTGTTCGGGCATGTTTCGGATTATCCCTGTGCGGGCTCAATCAAAGGTGTCACCGTCCAGCCACACCAGTTGGCCCCGACCGCTCTCGCTCAGCCGAGCCATCAAGGCTGCCGCCTGGGTGGCGGGCAAGGCAAAACGCAACGTGACCACGCTGCCATGGGCCACTTCCAGCAGCTGCGCCTGGGCCAGTTCCAGCTCGCGCCGCACCAGTCCTTCCAGCGCATAAGGCACGCTGCACGCCAGTTGTGCCTGCTTGATCAGCGGGATTTTCTCGGCGGTCAGCAGGGCCTGGGCCACCGCATCGGTGTAGGCCCGCACCAGACTGCCTGCGCCCAGCTTGACGCCACCAAAGTAACGCACCACCGAAGCCATCACACCCTGCAGATCCTGGTGACGCAGCACCTCCAGCATGGGGCGGCCTGCGGTGCCACCGGGTTCGCCGTCGTCATGGCCGCCGACTGACCACCTGCCAGCAGCGCCCAACACACATGGGCGGCATCGGGGTGCTCAGCCTTGAGCTGCGCCACCCGGGCCTGCGCTTCGTCGCGTCCTGCGACCGATTCAACGCAGGCGATGAAGCGGCTTTTTTTGATGACCAGTTCGTGGTGGGCAGGGCAGACGAGAGAAAAAGGCATCGGGCAAGAATACCCCAAGGGCTGTGGGGTCTGACATGGTGTTCTGATGCCTGAAAACCGGCTCTCACTGCCGCCGCACAGCCCCGGCTAACATCGCCCCATGACTTGTCCAGACTGCTCCCCCGTGTCCGCGCCAGCGGGCCATTGGGTTTGCCCTGCTAACCCCGGGGCCTCGCCCGATGTGCCGCTTTGGCAAGTGGCGGCTTTGATGGGCAAATTGGGCGCTTCTGACCGCCACGCCGTGGCCGAAGAGATCTTGCGCTTGCTGGCCACCTGGCTGCCCATGGCGCAGTGCACGATTTTTTCCTTCGAGGGAGCAGGGCGTCCGCGCACCCTGGCGGTGGGTGACCGGGCGCGCACCCGCGCCTTGCCCGACATCTCGCAGGCCTATGTACAGCGCTTTTACAGGCTGGACGGCGCGCAGCTGGCCATGCAAGCGCACCACCAGTCCGCCCTGCGGGCATCGCCCCAGCAGCCGCACATCGTGCTGCACCGGCAACCCGCTCACGCTATCGAGCTCCCGGATTACCGGCAAATTTGCTATGAATGGCCACGCGTCGCTGAGCGGCTGGCCATTTTGTCGCTGCACGAGGGCCGACGGTGGCTGTCGGTCAACCTGTACCGGGGACTGGAGCACGGTTTGATGACGGATGCCGAGCTGGCCACCGTACAAGCCTTGGCACCTTTGATCGTGCAGGCGGTGCGCCTGCACTACACCGGGCAAGTGCTCAGCGTGGATCTGATGGCCTTGTTGCTGGACCGCTTGGCCCTGCGGGGCCCGGCGCTCAGCCCGCGCGATCTGGATGTGGTGCGTGGATTGCTGGAAGGCCTGAGCACCGAACAATTGGCCGGGCGCCTGGGCCTGACGCTGGCCAGTGCACAGACCTACACCAAACGCATTTACCGCAAGCTGGGCGTGGCTGGCCACAAAGCTTTGGTGGCCTGGTTGCTTGCCCCGCAGAGCCTGGAGTCTGTCCCCAAAAGGTGACATCGTTTTTTCCGGACCTTCTCTAAACTCGGCCTTCATTGAGTCATTAAAGTTCTCATCCTTGGAGGCACCATGCACCAACCGGCCAGCGCACCCCGCCGCTCGATTTATTACGACTACACCGTGCACCAGCCCTGGTTGCCCTCGCAGCACCCGGTGCAGCCGCTGCACCCTGTGGTGATTGCGGGTGGAGGGCCGGTGGGGCTGACGGCCGCTTTGGAGTTAGCCCGCTTTGGGGTGCCCTGTGTGCTGCTGGAATCGGAGCAGCAGGTCTGTGAGGGCAGCCGCGCCATCGTGTTCACCCGCCGCTCCATGGAAATCCTGCAGCAAGTCGGCGTGGCCGAGCGCGTCACACAAAACGGCTTGCCCTGGCGCTTTGGCAACTCGTATTACCGGGGCGAGCGCGTCTTTCGCATGGAAGCCCCGCACGACGAGAACGACCGTTTTGGCCCCATGATCAACTTGCAGCAGCAGTTTTTGGAGCAATACCTGGTGGAGGCCTGCCAGGCCAACCCCCTGATCGACCTTCGCTGGGGCAACCGCGTCATGGCGCTTGAGCAACACGCCGACCACGCCCAGCTGCAAGTCGACACCCCCGAAGGCCCCTACACCCTGCAGGCCGAATGGCTGGTGGCTTCAGACGGGGCCCGTTCGGCGATCCGCAGCCTGCTGGACCTCAAGCTCGAAGGCGCATCTTACGAAGGCCGTTTTGTCATTGCCGACATCCGCATCGACCTGCCTTTGCCCACCGAGCGCCTGGCCTTTTTTGACCCCGAATGGAACCCCGGCAACACCGTGCTGCTGCACCGCGAGCCCTTGGGCATCTGGCGCATTGACTACCAACTGCCCGAGGGCGAAACGCCCGAGCAAGCCTTGTCGCTCGAATCCCTCAAAACCCGCATCAACGCCCAACTGGCCATGATCGGCCATGCCGACAAGCCTTGGGAGATGGACTGGAGCTCGGTGTATTCGGCCCGCACGCTCACCTTGCCCGACTATCTGGTGGGGCGTACCTTGTTCATGGGCGATGCGGCCCACTTGCTGCCGATTTTTGGTGTGCGGGGGGCCAACACCGGCTTTCAGGACGCGCAGGCCCTGGCCTGGCGGCTGGCTCTGGTGTGCCGGGGGCAGGCCTCTGCGGCTTTGCTGGCCAACTACAGCGCCGAGCGCGTTGCTGCGGCTTGGGAAATCATCGAAGAAGCGGGCAAAAGCACCCGCTTCATGACCCCACCCACACGCGGCTTTCGTTTATTGCGCGACGCCGTCCTGTCGCTCTCGCTCACCGAAGCCTTTGTGCGGCCGCTCTACCACTGGCGCACCTCGCGCCCGCACGAGTACAGCCACTCCAGTCTCAACTGCCGCGAGGATGACAACGCGCAGTTCTTGGTCGGTCCCGCGCATGGCGCACCGCCGCTGAATGTGCGCCTGACGGATTCGCAGTTTTTGCTGGACCACCTGGGCGGTGGTTTTGACTTGCTGTGGTTTGGCGTGGCAGATGCATTGCCTGCCGATGTGCTGGCCAGCGTGGCCCAATGGCGGGCCAAGGGCTTGCCGTTCAAGGTCACCTGCATCAGCCCAGGCGGTGCCGATGCGGGCCTGGTGAAAAGCCCGGGCGATGCGCCCTGGCTGCAGGTGCTGTCAGACCCGCAAGGCCGGGTGCACAGCCGCTACGGCGTGACCACGCCCGGCTCAGCTTATTTGTTGCGCCCCGACCAACACATTTGCGCCCGCTGGTTGCACCTGGATGCCCAGCGCCTGAACGCTGCCCTTGCCCAAGCCACCACCGGAGAAGCCCCATGAACAACGCCACGGGTTTGGACATTGCCGGTCTGGAAACCGCCTACGACCAACTGGCCATGGCCATTGACGCCGCTGGCCCCGAAAAATCCGAGCTTTTTCTGGTCAAGCTGGCTTTGTTGGCCGCCCAGGCGCTGGGTGACGCGCCGAGCTTTGTTGATCTGATCGAGCGCGCTCAAAAAGACCTTTGACGCGGTGTCTCGCGCATAGGCGACTACGGTTCCGGGCGAATAACCGCGCCAGCTTCAGGCCCACCGCAGTGCCCCTACACTACAGGGTTACCCCGAATGCCCGCCCATGAACGCCTTTGTCGACGTTTCCTTTTTTCCGCGTGATGCCAAACCGCTGACCAGTTACCGCAAGTACTGGGCGCAGCGCTTTGGCACGGCCCCGTTTTTGCCGATGAGCCGCGCCGAAATGACCCAACTGGGCTGGGACAGCTGCGACATCGTTTTGGTCACCGGCGACGCGTATGTGGACCACCCCAGCTTTGGCATGGCCGTGATCGGCCGCATGCTGGAAAACCAGGGTTTTCGGGTCGGCATCATCGCCCAGCCCGACTGGACGAGCGCCGAGGCCTTCAAAGAACTGGGTCAACCCAACCTGTTTTGGGGCGTGACCAGCGGCAACATGGACTCCATGATCAACCGCTACACGGCGGACCGCAAAATCCGCACCGACGACGCTTACACCGCGGGTGATGTCGGCGGCAAGCGCCCTGACCGCGCCGCCATCGTCTACAGCCAACGCTGCCGCGAAGCCTTCCCGGAAGTGCCCATCGTGCTGGGTGGTATCGAAGGCAGCTTGCGCCGCATCGCGCATTACGATTATTGGTCGGACAAAGTGCGCCGCTCGGTGGTGGTGGACAGCAAATGCGATTTGCTTTTGTACGGCAACGCCGAGCGAGCCATTGTCGAGATTGCCCACCGCCTGGCCGCCCGTGAGCCGGTGCAGCAGATCACCGACGTGCGCGGCACCGCCTTTGTGCGCCGCGAAACCCCAGAGGGCTGGTTCGAGATTGATTCGACCAGCGTGGACACGCCCGGCCATGTGGAAGCGCACATCAACCCTTATTTGATGATCTCGGATCAGGCGCGAGAGCAGGGCGCCACTTGCGCCCGCGAGGAAGAAGCCAAGGCAGTTGCCGATGGTGAGAACCAGAATGCGCAGCCACTGCGTTTTGTGCCGAACGCAGCCGCTGGATCGCCACGCTCCGCTCGCGATGACGAATCTACCGTCACTTCGAGTAGCGAAGCGACGCGGCAATCCAGTCTTTCCGTCATTGCGATCGAAGCGCGGCAATCCAGTCTTTCCGTCATTGCGAGCGAAGCGACGCGGCAGTCCAGTCTTTCCGTCATTGCGAGCGAAGCGCGGCAATCCATCGCAGCTTCTCCTGAGCTGCGTGGCAAAGGCACGCACAAAGTACCGCCGCGCGACAAAAGCGTGATCCGCCTGCCCAGCTACGAGCAGGTCAAGCAAGATGCCGTGCTGTATGCCCACGCCAACCGCGTGTTGCACCTGGAAACCAACCCTGGCAACGCCCGCTGCCTGGTGCAAGCGCATGGCGAAGGCACCACTGCCCGCGACGTGTGGATCACGCCGCCGCCCATTCCTCTCACCACCGCTGAGATGGACCATGTGTTTGACCTGCCATATGCCCGCAGCCCGCACCCGCGTTATGCCGACGAAAACGGCAGCCACGACCACGCGACCAAGATCCCCGCATGGGAAATGATCCGCTTCAGCGTGAACATCATGCGCGGCTGCTTTGGCGGCTGCACCTTTTGCTCGATCACCGAGCACGAAGGCCGCATCATCCAAAGCCGCTCCGAAGAATCGGTCATTCGGGAGGTAGAAGACATCCGCGACAAGGTCAAGGGTTTCACCGGCATCATTTCTGACTTGGGTGGCCCCACGGCCAACATGTACCGCTTGGGCTGCCGCACCCCCGAGATCGAATCGGCCTGCCGCAAACCCAGTTGCGTGTTCCCCGGCATTTGTCAGAACCTGACCACCGACCACGGCCCGCTGATCAACATGTACCGCCGGGCGCGCAACCTGAAGGGCATCAAGAAAATCTTGATCGGCTCCGGGCTGCGCTACGACTTGGCCGTGCAGTCGCCCGAGTACGTGAAAGAACTGGTTCAGCACCATGTGGGCGGCTACCTGAAGATTGCGCCCGAGCACACCGAGGGCGGCCCGCTGTCCAAGATGATGAAGCCGGGCATCGGCACCTACGACCGCTTCAAGTCGATGTTCGACAAGTACAGCGAAGAAGTGGGCAAAAAGCAGTTCCTCATCCCGTACTTCATCGCCGCCCACCCGGGCACCAGCGACGAAGACATGATGAACCTGGCCATCTGGCTCAAAAAGAACGGTTTCAGGGCCGATCAGGTGCAAACCTTCTACCCCAGCCCCATGGCCACGGCCACGGCCATGTACCACTCCACCCGCAACCCGCTGCGCAAAATCACCCGTGACAGCGAAAAAGTGGACGTGGTCAAAGGCGACAAACGCCGCCGCCTACACAAAGCATTTTTGCGCTACCACGACGCCAACAACTGGCCCCTGCTGCGCGAAGCACTCAAGGCCATGGGCCGGTCGGATTTGATCGGTAACGGCAAACACCACTTGATTCCGAACTGGCAGCCGTTGGCTGAAGAGGGCTACCAAAGTGCTCGGCGCAAAAACAGCACTGGGGCGGGGGCCAAGTCTTCAGTGTCGTTGTCCACAAGCCCCAAGGGGATGGGTCAGCCTAAAAAAGGCCAACTGTTGACGCAGCACACCGGCTTACCACCACGCGCAAAGAGGTAACTTGCGGTAGGCTTTTTAGAGTGGCGCCAGGGCTATGGGCTGCTGGCATTGCCTGTTTTTAAGCGCACCCCGCCAGCCCAACAGTCATGCGCCTTGGCACACTTGTCCCAGGTCTTATCCACAGCCTTGGGCACGGTTGGTGTGAATGGTTGGCTGGGACGCGTGAAGTCCATTTTTATGGATAGGGAGTTGCAAAAGGATTCAGCGGTTCGGTTTTGCCAAACAACTGCCGCCGAAGGCAAACCCTATGAAGTGGAGCACGACAGCCTCGACATGGTGCTCACGGTGGGCAGCCGGGTGCGCAGTCAGGCATTTCTACCCTTCAGACAATGGCCAGTGCTCATCTCAAAGAGATCATCTTACATCCAGTTTTTGCCCGGCAGCCATCAGCTCAGTCGCCCTTGACTGCTAGAAATCCCAGCTTTCCTTGGCACCGCCCTGCAGCCAGTCGTCGCAGCTCCGGCGTCAGGATCACGATCATGCGTTTACCGTCGGTGGGTTTGTGCAACGGGTTCACCAGCGGATGGCTGCCGGCGTTGATGGGCCGCATCGTGAAGCTGTGAAGAGGGGGCGACTTGAAAGGCCATTGGGCTATCAATGGCAACTGGCGCATGGTGTTTGTGTTCGATGGAACAGATGCCGTGAGGGTGGATGACCGAGACGATCACTCAGGCAAACCAGCAAGATCAGGCGGCTTCGATCACGCGCATTTCAATGTGAAGTCCAGCAGCGGTAGCCATGTTCACTAGCGCATCAAGACCGAACAAGTTGATCTTTCCGCGTATCAGATCGGAGACGCGTGGCTGAGTCACAGCAAACAGCTTGGCAGCTTGTGCCTGGTTCATTTCAGTACGGGTCAGGTGGTTCTTCAACGTCGTCATGAGAATCGAACGCAGTATCATGTTTTCCGCCTCATCCGGGGGTCATCGATGGCGTCCTAGGCACTGGCAAATCGTTGCTTGCTCATTGGCCTAGCGCCTTTATTAAGTCTCGATATCGCTTTGCAGCCAAGGGCGGCGAATGCTCTCAACTGATACAAACCGCATTCAACACACGGATCGGAGGAAAGGCTGTTTTACATGGATGGGGAAGTGGCATACTGAAGCAGCCAAAACAGGCTGGACGACAAAAGCATCACGGCCATACCTCTTCGACCAGAGGCCGCCTTCAAAGCGCGCTGTTGACCGTAAGCGTTTTGTCGTTGAAAATATCAAAAATAACTGTTTTAGGTGCGCCGCATGCAAAATGATGGGGAATATGCCGGATATAAGTGGCTTTCGCAGGCGTACGAGGTGGCGCAGGTGCAGCCCTTTCGGGTCCGCAGCGTCATCGGCTCGGTGCGCTCCAGTGCGGCGGCAAACGGCTTCGCGGTCGAGACGTACCCCACACATTACCAGCCGGATGCAACGCTGAGCGCGCACCTGACATTCGCGCTCAAGCATGAAGGCGTCGAGCTGGACTTTCTCAGCCGCTTGTTCGATGTGACCGGACCTGAGCCCATCGCCAAATGGGCGCAAGAGGAGCCTACAGGCGCTTACGCTCGCCGCTGCGGTTTTCTCTATGAATGGCTTACCAACACAATTCTGGATGGCGTGGGCGATGCCGGTGGGAACTACGTCGACTTGCTCAACGCGTCGCAGTACCTGACCGCCACAGTGCAGGACAAGGTGCGCCGCTGGCGCATCAACAACAATTTGCCGGGCACCCGCGCATTTTGCCCAATGGTTGACCTGAGGAGTCTGGACTCAGCCGATCCCGCTCAGTTGCGCTCAGAGATCGACAAGGTGGTGGATCAGTTCGGGTTTGAGACGATAGAGCGTGCGGTCAACTGGCTCACCATCAAAGAGAGCAAGGCCAGTTTTGCCATTGAGTCCGAGGGCAGGGAAGAGGACCGTATCCGCCGCCTGGCGCGAGCCATGAGCACGCACTGCGGCAAGATCGAATCCGCCCTCACGCAAGAGGGCATGCTGGAGATTCAGCAGGCCATCATGGGCGACAAGATGGTAGGTGCCAGGCTAGGCACTCGCCGGTCTCCGGTGTTTGTCGGACACACCAACTCGATTTTTGAGCCTGTGATCGACTACCTGGCGCCGCACCATGAAAGGGTGCCCGAGATGATGGAGGGCTTGCGAGCGTTCGAGCTGCGTACCCGTGGGCAAAACCCACTGCTGCGAGCTTCGGCGCTGTCCTTTGGTTTCGTCTACATCCACCCGCTGAGTGACGGGAATGGTCGGCTCTCACGCTTCCTGATCAACGACATCCTTGGGCGCGATGGTTTCTTGCCTGCGCCAGTGATCCTGCCGGTTTCGGCCGTGATCAGTGAGAACGCCACACGGCGTGCAGCCTACGACACCGCCTTGGAGCACCTGTCGCGGCCACTCATGGCCACGATGAATGTGGTGTGCAAGTTCGGCGCGTCCGTGCAACACGAAGATGGTGTCGAGTCCAACTTGCACGTTGCAGACTGGCATCGGGGCTTGGCCACTTGGCGATATGCTGATCTCACATTCCAGTCTGAGTACCTGGTCGACGTCATTCGTCACTCGATTTTGCATGGGCTCAAGGACGAGGCGGTGTACCTGCGGCGCTACGACATCGCGGTAGGCAGCCTCAAGGAAATCATTGAGGGCCGCGACGAAGACTATGCGACGATCATCCGATCCTTGGTGACGAACCTGAAAGTCAGCGCCAAGTTGCGCAAGACCTACCCCGGGGTTTTCAGCGACGAAGGATTGGTCAAGCGCGTCGAGCGAGCGGTCTTCAAGGCCTTTGAGTTGCTGCACGACGATGGCGATGATGACGATGAGGTCGTTCCCCGCCTTGATGTGGTGGCCCGATGAGTTCATGAGAGGCATAGCGGCAGTCCCGCTAACTGGCCAGGTCGTTGCCGAGGTGTTGTTTCAAGCCGGCCTTGTCGGAGACGAATTCGCAGTGGGCTTGCATGGGGAGATCATGACCTGCGTGCAATGATCAATCTCTATTCTTGCCTGTTCAAAGGCTGTTCGTCGCCACCATACACCGCACCCCCAATTCCTCCATCAGCCGTTGCTGCGCTGCTTGGGGTGCAATGTCGGTGAACAGGGTGTGCACCACTTTCAAGGGGGCCATTTCGATCATGGCGGGGCGCTCGAATTTGCTGTGGTCGGCCACCAGCCAGACCTGGCGGGATTGGGCCACGATGGCGCGGGCGACCATGACTTCGCGCATGTCGTAGTCACGCAGCGTGCCGTCGGCGTCAATGCCGCTGATGCCGATCAGGCCGATGTCGACCTTGAATTGGCGGATGAAGTTCAAGGCCGCTTCTCCCACGATGCCCAGGTCTTCGGAGCGCAGGGTGCCACCGGCCACTACGACTTCGCAATGCGGGTTGGCCGCGAGGATGCGGGCCACATGCAGGTTATTCGTCACCACACGCAGGTCGCGGTGCTGGAGCAGTTCGCTGGCCACGGCTTCCACCGTGGTGCCAATGTTCATGAACAGGCTGGCGCCGTGGGGAATGGCCTCAGCCACTTGCCGGGCAATGTCTTGCTTGGCGCTGGCCTGGAAGCGCTGGCGTTCGGTGTAGGTGATGTTGCGGGTAGACGAGTCCACCGCACGCACGCCGCCATGAAAGCGCTCCAGCTGGGCGGCTTCGGTCAGGCGTTGAAGATCGCGCCGCGCGGTTTGCAGGGTGATGCCAAACTCTTGGGCGAGTTCTTCGGTTTTGACGCTGCCTTGTTCGCGCACGGATTGCAGGATCGCAAGTTGTCTGGGGTTGAGGGCCATGGTCGGTTGCTTTTTCAATTTGGGAGCGGATTCTTCACCAAGAGCAATGTTTCAGAAAACGGGGTCCAATTTTCGATACAATCAAAAAAGAATCATTATAATCATTTATTTTTGATCATTTGAGACAATATTTTGAGTGAATTCAAGATTGAAGACACGCCAGCGACCTGTGATCTGCTGGTGGTGGGCGGTGGGGCCACCGGTTTGGGGGTGGCTTTGCAAGCCGCGCTCGAGGGTCGCAGCGTGCTGCTGGTCGAAGCCTACGACTTTGCCAGTGGCACCTCGTCGCGTTCGACCAAGCTGCTGCACGGCGGGGTGCGTTATCTGGCGCAAGGGCGTTTGCGCTTGGTGCGCGAGGCCTTGCGCGAACGCGCCACTGTTCTGACTTTGGCACCGCATTTGGCGCAGCCGCTGTCCTTTGTGGTGCCTGCCGCCGGTTGGCTGAGCTGGGTCTTCACGGGCACGGGCCTGAAGCTTTACCAGTGGCTGGCAGGGCGTTTGAGCTTGGGCGATACCGTGGCTGTGTCGCGCCAGGCGCTGGCCCGGGGATTTCCGGGCCTGGCGGGGTTGGTCGGGCGCGCGGTGGCGGGCATGCGTTATTGGGATGGCCAGTTTGAAGATGCCCGTTTGGCGCTGGCCTTGGCCCAGACCGCGCAGCGCGCAGGTGCTCGCGTGCACAACCACACCCGCGTCACGGCCCTGAGCCCCACACCCGACGGCTGGCAAGTGCGCTTGCTCGATTCGCGGCGGGGCACATCGCGCACGGTGCAGGCGCGCTGCGTGGTCAACGCGGCGGGGGTGTGGGTGGACGAACTGCGCCGGATGGCCTTGCCACCCGAAACCGGATGGCCACAGCTCAAGGCCTTGGTGACCGCCAGTCAGGGCGTGCACCTGGTGGTCACGCGGGCGTGTTTGCCGCTGCGCGAAGCGGTGCTGATTCCCCGCACGGCCGATGGCCGGGTGCTGTTTGCTGTGCCTTGGCTGGGGGCCACCTTGATTGGCACCACCGACACCCCACGCAGCGACGCGCCACGCGAGCCGCAGCCCATGGCCGAAGAGCTGGACTTTTTGTTCCGCGAAACACGCAACGCGTTTGGCCTGGCCTTGCAAGCTGGCGATGTGCGCAGTGTGTGGGTGGGCCTTCGCCCTTTAGTGGGGGCCGCAGGGCATGGCGATGCTGTGCAGTCCACCAGCCAGATGTCGCGCGAACACCTGATCCGCCGCGAAGCCCCGGGGCTGGTCACGGTGACCGGTGGCAAATGGACCACTTACCGCAGCATGGCCGAGGAGGTCTTGCACACCCTGCAGGCCCACGGCGATGTGCCGCCTGCACCCAATGGACCCGTGGACACCCGCCAGCACCGACTGGTGGGTGCACCTGAAGAGGGCGGCTCGGCGCTGCACCCCTTGAGCGACGCCCCCGGCTTGCACTTGTGGGGCAGCCAAGCCGAACAGGTGCTGGCCATGCCTGGCGCTCAGCGGGAACTGGGGATGGGCCTGACCGAGGGGATGGTGCGCTTTGCGGCACGACACGAATGGGTCTGGACGGTAGAAGACATGCTCGCCAGGCGTTGGCGGGCATTGTTTTTGGATGCGCGTCAGGCGGCTAACATGGCCCCGGCCGTGGCCGCTTTGCTGCAAGAAGAGACCGGGCTAGAGCCCCGTTTGGAAGAATTTTTGGCGCTGTGCCAGCGTTACACGCTGGGCGATTGATGCCACACCGAGTCGGCCAAATCCGCTCAATCAACCCAATCAGCTAATGGCGGCCGACACAGCGGCCCGCAGGCCCAGCAGGTAACTGTCCACGCCAAAACCCGCGATCTGGCCTTTGGCGATGTCGGCGATCACCGAGTGGTGGCGAAACGCTTCGCGGGCGTGGATGTTGGACATGTGCACCTCGATGATGGGGCACTTGAGGATGGCCAGCGCGTCGCGGATGCCGTAGCTGTAATGCGTCCAGGCACCAGCGTTGATGACCACCGCCTGTACGCCATCGCCATGGGCGCGGTGGATGCGCTCGGCCATTTCACCTTCGTAATTGGTTTGGTAGCACTCGACCTGCGCGCCCAGTTCAAGGCCCAGGGCGGTCAATTCGGTGTTGATTTCGTCCAGCGTGGTCGTGCCGTATTGGGCCGGGTCACGTTTGCCGAACATGTTCAGGTTGATGCCGTGCAGGACAAGGATGTTCATGGTGGAGGCTCTATTGCTCAAAGGATCGTGGGAATTGGGGCCAAGATCTGCGATTGTCGGTGATATGCGGCAAGATCATGCGTCTGCCGCCCTGATTGGCACGTATTCTCCGAAAGTTGACCATGACCCCTTTGAAGATTGATTTTGTGTCCGACATCGCCTGCCCTTGGTGCGCCGTGGGTTTGGGCGGGCTGGAGCAAGCGCTGGAGCGCTTGCAAGGCGAGGTGCAGGCCGAGTTGCATTTTCAGCCTTTCGAGTTGAACCCGCACATGCCGCCAGGTGGCCAAGACTTGGGGGAACATTTGACCGAAAAATACGGCTCCACCCCAGAGCAACAAGCCCAGATTCGCCAGACGATCACCGAACGTGGGGCCGAGGTGGGTTTCGTGTTCAACCCCAACGGGCGAGGCCGGGTTTACAACACTTTTGACGCGCACCGCTTGCTGCACTGGGCCGAAGGGCAAGGCGACGGGGCACAGCATGCCCTGAAAAAAGCCCTGCTGCAGGCTTACCAAGGCCGTGCCGAATGTGTGGAAGACCCGCAGGTTTTGTTGGCCAGCGTGGCCGCTGCAGGCTTGGATGTGTCGGCTGCCAACGCGGTGTTGCAAAGCGATGCCCACACCGCTGAAGTGCGCGAACGCCAGCAGTTCTACACCCAGGCGGGCATACGCTCGGTGCCGTCGGTCATCATCAATGACAAGCATTTGATCTCGGGCGGCCAGCCGGTCGAGGTGTTCGAGCAAGCACTGCGCCGCATCGCCTCGGGCGAAGTGGGTTGAGCGGAGCCTTGCACATGAACCCTCCGTTCAAGCAGCCAGCGGCCAACCACGATGTACCGAAGGTCTGCACCTCACGGCGCAGACTTTTGGGCCAGTGGCCTGTGGCGGCGGCCTTGGCCCTGGTGGGCATGTCGGGTGGGGTGCGGGCGCAGCCTGAGCGCAAGGCTGCCGCGGCCGAACTGATTCGCCTGTGGCGGCAAAGCGGTGGTGCGCTGCTGATTCGCCACGCCGCGACCGAATCGGGCCTGGGCGACCCGGCGGGATTCACTTTGGGACAGTGCCGCACCCAACGCAATTTGAGCGATGCGGGCAAACAAGCCTCTCAGGCATTTGGGTCCTGGCTGCAAGCGCAAAATTTCAAGCCCGATGCGGTGCTGAGCAGCCAGTGGTGCCGCTGCCAAGATACGGCGCGACTGGCTTTTGGGCAGTTCGAAGACTGGCCCGCACTGAACAGCACCTTTGCAGGCCAGGGCGATCCGGCTGCGCAGCAAAAAGCCCTGTTGGCCCGTTTGCGTGGATTGACGCAAGGCCGCAACGAGGTGTGGGTTACGCACCAAGTGATCATGACCGGCCTGACCGGGGCCTACCCCAGCATGGGCGAGGGATTTTTGGTGGACCGCCAAGGCCGTTTGTTGGCCCGAGCGGAGCTGGCCCCATGAGCGGCGTGTCCAGTTTGACGGTGTACTTTGACGGCTCGTGCCCCATGTGCCGACGCGAGATTGCCATTTACCGGCGTTTGCCCCAAGCGGCCGCCATCGACTGGGTGGATGTGAGTGGGGGTGCCGAATTGGGTGCCTCGCTCAGCTGCGCGCAGGCCATGGCCCGTTTCCATGTGCGCGACCGCCAAGGCCGCTTGTTCAGTGGCGCGGCAGCGTTTTCGCACATGTGGCGCATGTTTCCGGGTTGGCGTTGGTTAGGCTGGCTGTCGGCCTGGCCTCCGCTGTCTTGGCTGTTCGAGGCCGCGTACCGTTTGTTTTTGCCGTTGCGGCCTACTTTGCAAAAGTGGGTCAGGCGTGGTTTGGGTGAGGAGACATCGTGATGACCAGAGGCTTGTCGGGCGCTTTGCCCAAAGTGGTTGGCTTGGGTCTGTTGGGCGTTTTGGGTTTGACGGGGCTGCCCCAGGCCCTGGCTCAGGCCCCCAGCCCAGTTGGTGAGAAGGTGACTTTGGGCAGCTGGGCCATCGACCGCACCGAAGTGACCATCGCTCAGTTTGAGCGCTACGCCCGCGCCACCGGCACCGTGACCCGCGCCGAAAAAGAAGGCGGTGGTTTTGAATATGTGGGCGGATGGGTACGCCGTCCCGGTTGGTCTTGGCGCTTACCGGATGGCGTTCCGGCCAGCGCTGATTTGCCTGCTGTGCATCTGGATTTTGCCGAGGCGCAGGCTTACTGCCGCTGGGCAGGGGGGCGCTTGCCCACAGGCGCGGAATGGCAAAAGGCAGGGTTCACCGAGTTGCGTGACAAGCCCCCAGCGCCATGGGTGAAAGGCAAAACTTATCCCTGGACCACCGGTGACAGCCCGCAAGGCGCGAACACCAGCGACCCAGACCCCTGGCCCCGCGCCGCTGCTGCTGGTGCCACGCGCCAAGGCGTGAACGGCTTGTACGACATGGGCGCCAACGTGTGGGAGTGGACCACCGATGAGCAGGGCGGCCAGCGGCGCACCGTGGGGGGCTCGTGGTGGTACGGCGCTTACAACATGAAGGCCGATGTGCAGGCCTTCAAAGCCGCTGATGTTTATGTGGTCTACCTCGGCTTTCGCTGCGCTTATGACCTCTCGCCAAAAGGCACCAATCCGAGCAAGGCACCCTCATGATGCATTCCTTGCCCGAGGGCTACCGTGCTTTGGTGTTCGGTGCCAGTGGCGCGATTGGCCAAGCTTTCGTGCAAGCCTTGCAAAGTGACCCGCGCTGCGCCAAGGTGTGCGGGGTTTCGCGCCAAAGCTCGCCCGGCTTTGATTTGCTGGACGAATCCAGCATGGCCACTTGCGCGCAGGCTTTGGCCGCACAGGGGCCTTTTCATTTGGTGCTGGACGCCACTGGTGCGCTGACCTTGAACGGGCGAGGCCCTGAAAAAAGACTGGACGAACTGGATGCGGCGCATTTGCTGCATGCCTTGCAACTGAACGCTGTGGGGCCGTCTTTGCTGCTCAAGCACTTCGCGCCTTTGTTGGCCTCGGGTGAACGGGTGATTTGGGGCAAGTTGTCAGCGCGCGTGGGCAGCATTGAAGACAACCGCAAAGGCGGCTGGTATGGCTACCGCGCCGCCAAGTCCGCGCTCAACATGTTGCTGCAAACAGCGTCCATCGAAATCGCGCGGCGCAGGCCATTGGCGGTGGTGGCCGCCTTGCAGCCGGGCACGGTTCAATCGGCTTTGAGCCAGCCATTTGTCGGCCAGGACGCCCTGCACCCAAACGAGTCAGCCCAGCGCTTGCTGGCCACGCTCGATGGCTTGCAGCCCACAGGGCGTGCGCAGTTTGTGGACCATCAGGGGCAGCACATCCCTTGGTGATGCGGCTAAGCAGAGGGCGTTGATCAGCCCAGTGCCTTGGCAATCTTTTGGCGCGGCACCGTGGTTTTGGGGCATTGGCCTTTGGGCAGCTCAAACCACTGGCGCACATCGTTCTCCACGCCCACGCCGTGCATGAAGTTGTAGATGGCTTTTTTCAGGCCCTGGCCCAGCAGGTTGTGGTCCACACCCAGTGGCATGGGCGTTGGGTCGACAAAGCCCACATCGTTTTTGGCAAAGGTGCCCTCGGGCAGGGGCAATAACGTGACGCCGTATGCCTCCGGATTTTTACCTACTGGCGAATGCACGGTGCACACAAAGCGGTGGAAAAAACCGCTGTGGATGCAGCCGTTTTCAAACAACTGCCGCACGTATTCGAGCGCGTCCACCGTGTCTTGCACGGTCTGCGTGGGAAAGCCGTACATCAGGTAGGCATGCACCATCACACCCGCGTCGGCAAAGCCTTTGGTCACTTGGGCAACCTGCTCCACCGAGACCCCTTTTTTCATGAGGCTGAGCAAACGGTCAGAAGCGACTTCAAGCCCGCCCGACATGGCAATGCAACCGCTTTGCGCCAGCAACTCGCACAGCTCGGGCGTGAAGGTCTTCTCAAAACGGATGTTGCCCCACCAAGAGATTTGCACGCCCCTGCGCAGCAGCTCTTCGGCCAGGGCCTTGAGGGCTTTGGGTGGCGCGGCTTCGTCTACAAAGTGAAAGCCGGTCTGGCCGGTTTCGGCCACGATTTGCTCGATGCGGTCCACCAGCGTGCTGGCCTGCGCGGTTTCGTAGCGGCTGATGTAGTCCAGGCTCACGTCGCAAAAGCTGCACTTTTTCCAGTAGCAACCGTGCGCCACGGTGAGTTTGTTCCAGCGCCCGTCGCTCCACAGCCGGTTCATCGGATTGAGCATGTCGAGCAGCGATAAGTATTTGTGCAGCGGCAGTCCGTCCCAAGTGGCCGTGCCCACCTCTTCAAAGGGGATGTCGGGCTCTTGCATATTGATGTATTGCACCTGACCTGCATCGTTTCGGATGAAGGTGCGCTGGAGGCGCTGCGCGCTGCGCTGGCCCTGCAGGTGTTCGATCAGGCTGAGCAGCGGGCGTTCACCGCCGTCCAGTGTGACGAAGTCCACATGGTCAAAGACGCGCGCGTCTTTCAGCTCGCGCAGCTCGGTGTTCACAAAGCCGCCACCCAGGCCAATGCGGATGGCAGGATGCGCCCGCTTGATGCACTGGGCAATGCGAAAGGCCGCATAGACCGAGCCAGGGAAGGGCACAGACAGCAATACCAAGGTGGGCTGGTGGCGCTCAATGGCCTGCAGTGCCAAGCGCTCCAGCGTGGTGTCGATCAGGTTGGGGGACTCGGCCAGGGCTTCGGCCAGCGCGTCAAAGCTGGGTTGGCTGGCGGCCAGGCGCTCGGCGTAGCGCACAAATTCAAAGCCTTCGTCGACCGCATCGCGCAGCACATCGGCCAGGTCGTTCAGGTACAGCGTGGCCAGGTGGCGGGCGCGGTCGGTCTGGCCCAGTGCGCCAAAAGCCCAGCCAATGGGGTCTCCGGTGCCGTCGTCTTCGTAGGCATCGAGCGCGGCAAAGCGCGGGCCTTCGGGCAAAAAGCCCCGGCCGGCGATGCGGTGGCTCAGGGTGCTGTCGCGGCCTTGCAAAAAAGCGATCACCGGGTTGATGCTGATGGCGTAATCGTGGAAATGGTCGAGAAAGAAGTTGACCGGGCCGGAGCGTTCTTCAACCGGCAAGGCCAGGGCTGCGTCACGCAGCTCGGTCAGCCCTTTTTTGTTCAGCAAGGCCAGCACGGTGGCCAGCGCCAGGTCTTCTTGCACCGCATCAAAACCCCGTGAACGCAAAAAACCCGTCAGGTAAGCCGTGGACGGGTAGGGCGTGTTGAGCTGCGTCATCGGCGGGATGAGGCTCAGGACTTTGAACGGGGCGGGGCTGGGCATGGGCAGAACAGTGAAAAAAACAAAGTTGATTATCGACGGGGGACATCGCTACATGGCTAAAAAGGGGACATCTCTTATTCGGGTTGGAATCGGTCGAGCAGGGGACGGGTCAAATGATGTGGGCAATCCAGTCTTGACGTAACTACAAAATGCAACAACAATAGACCCGCATGGAACTCGAATGGGACGCGGCCAAGGCAGCATTGAACCTGCAAAAGCACCGCGTTGCTTTTGAAGACGCTGCGCGGGTTTTTCTGGACGGTGGGCGACTTGAAAGTTACGACGGGCGTGAGGACCATGGTGAAGACCGTTGGGCCACGATCGGGCAAGTCTATGCGTCTGTCCTCTACGTGGTTTACACCCTCAGGCATGTGGACACCATTCGCATCATTTCCGCACGAAAGGCACTTTCTCATGAGCAAAAACAATATCGCGAAGCTAACGCTTGACTCCAAGCACCCTCCGCCATTGACTGAAGCGCAACACTCGCGCTTGTCAGCTTTGGCCGCGTTGCCTGACGATCAGATCGACACCAGCGATGCGCCGTTCAGGCCCGATGCGGTTTGGATGAAGGCGGCCGAGCAGTTGCCGCACACCAAAAAGCAAATCACCTTGCGCATTGATGCCGAGGTGTTGGATTTTTTCAAAGACAGCGGCAAGCGTTATCAGTCACGCATGAATGCCGTTTTACGCTCTTACGTTGACTCGCACAAGGCGCACGCGAAATAAGCAAGGCCACGCCAGTCCCAACAAAGCTGCCTTGCCCTCACGCCTCTTGTTGGTGCCGTGGATGTCTGGTGCTTGATTGTCCTTGCTGCTGTATTGGGGCAGCGTGTGAGGTTTACCGTTTGACGGTATAAAATAACGACATGATCCTTTCGTTCAACTGCTCGGATACCGCCAGACTTTTTGAGACGGGAAAAGCCAAGCGTTTTACTAACATTCGCGCTGTGGCTGAACGGAAACTGCAGATGTTGGACAGTGCTGCGACCCTTGACTTTTTGCGATCACCGCCTGGTAATCGATTGGAGGCCTTGTCGGGTGACAGGGCCTGCCAGCACAGCATCCGCATCAACGATCAATGGCGAATTTGTTTCACTTGGACGGCCGACGGTCCGAAGGGTGTTGAGATTTTGGACTACCACTGAAAGGAGCGTGTGAACATGAAAAACGGCATGCGTCTGGTTCATCCCGGTGAAATTTTGCGTGAAGATTATTTGCAACCCTTGGGTATGAGCGTCAATGCCTTGGCCAAAGCCTTGCACGTGACGCCCAGCCGCGTGAACGACATCGTGCTTGAGCGTCGCAGTGTGACGCCAGACACAGCCTTGCGTTTGGCCAGATTTTTTGGGGGCGATGCCCAGTCATGGCTGAATTTGCAGCAAGCCTATGACTTGAAAGTGGCGGAGAAGTCCTTGATGAAAAACATCCTCAAAACCATCATGCCTTACAGCCCTTCTTCGATGGTGACTTCTTGAGTTTGTCAGAGCTTGCTCTTCATCCCGAAGCTAACGCCCAACTCACCCTCGCACAACAGCGCTTCAACGACTTGCTGGCCCAGATCGAGCGGCTATCGGGGCAGATCCAGCGACTGGAAGCGTGGTCTGATAAGCACCGTTATGCGCACATTCAGGCCCTGCGCGAGTCGGTGCAGTTGTCGCAGGGGCACCGCAAAAGTTTGCTGCTTTTTGTGCATGAGCGCCTGCAAAGTGCAGACTTCACCGATCGGCAGCAGCGCATGGCCCGGGGGCTTGTGCGGGGTTTGATGGCGCATTTGGCCGCCACCAACGACCCTCAGGTTAAAGCCTTGGTTGACATGTATGTGACCGACGAAGACGAGCAAGAAGCCGCAGAGGAGCAGGCAGAAGCCGCGCAACGTTTGCGCGAGCGCATCGAAGAAGCGCTGGGCCAGCCGATTGAAAAACCTGGCCAGTACCAGACACCCGAAGAGATGATGGCTGCAGGCATGCGCCAGTGGCAACGCCAGCAGCAAGCCGACGAAGACCGAAAGAACGCCAAGCGCGCGGCTCGCAAAGCCCAAAAACAGGCGCAAAAGAAAAGCGCTGCCGCCGAAAAAGGCGAATTTCCCGCGACGCTGATGCGCGAGTTGGACGCCAAAAGCGCCATCCGCACGATCTTTCGGCAACTGGCAAGTAGCTTGCATCCCGACCGTGAGCCCGATGAACAAGAGCGCCTGCGCAAGACCGGCTTGATGAGCGAGGTCAACGCCGCCTATGAAAAAAACGACCTGACCACTTTGTTGCGCCTGCAAATGCAGGTGGCGCAGGTCAACCCCCAAAACAAGGCTGGCACGGCACGCATGGCCGACGACAAGTTGATCGCCATGTCCTTGCTGCTCAAGGAGCAGGTGGCTGCGCTCGAAGACGATCTGGAGCAATTGGAAAGCCGCTTGAGCCGCGAACTGTGCGTGCCGGTGAGCTCCAGTGCCGATGAAGCTGCCCTCAGCCAGTCACTGCAGCGCATTCAGGCCGACCAGCGCCACAGCGCCGACAGCCTGGCGGCCGATTTGCGTCGCATTCAGAACGACGCTGAACTCAAGCGTTGGCTGAAAGAGCAGTGGCAGTTGGCCAAAGAACAGATGCAGTCGTCCACGGATTTTTGATTTGGGCGCGTGGTCTTCGCAGGTCGGCACCTTCAGGTCCGACATCTTCGGTGTGCCACCGCCTTTTGAAAATGTCGCTCCGCGAAAAAATCAAGCGTCGGACCGTAAAGTCCCGACCTACAAGGTTTTGTTCAAAGCCACTTCTGCATGAAGCTGGCTTGGCCCGCTGCTAGGTCGAGCGCGTAGGGCTCAAAGCCAAAGCCCAAGTAACTTTTTAAAGCCCGCGCATTGCCCGTCAGCACTTCCAAGGTCAGCTTGCAGCAACCGCGGTCCTTGGCATGTTGCTCGGCAGCCGCCAGCAAAGCCTGACCCACACCCGCACCCCGATGACCCGGCAGCACGGCGATGTCGTGGATGTTCATCAGGGGCTGTGCCTTGAAGGTGGAATACCCTTCGATGCAATTGACCAAGCCCACGGGCGCATCGTTCAACCAAGCGATGAAGCTGGCCGCATCGCTGCGTGCGGCCAGGTCATCGCACAAGCGCGCTTTCACATCCTGCGCCAGCGCCTCGCCCCCGCCCATCGGGTCTTGGGCATAAGCGTCCAAAAGCATCACCAGGGCTTGGCGGTGCGCGGGGTTTTGGTAGTCAACGGGCAAGATGTGAAGTGGCATGGTCAGGCGGTGGCAGGGGTCAAGAAGGATCGCACATTGTCCTGCATAGCGGCCATCACATGGCCAGCCAATTGGTGCGCCGTGATGGCGCTCAGCGTCCAGCCCAGGTGCCCGTGGCCGGTGTTGTAAAACACATTGGCCTTCTTGCCCGCGCCCACCCGAGGCAGCATGTTGGGCATCATGGGGCGCAGGCCCGCCCAAGGCACCACCTTGCGGGTGTCGATGTCAGGGAAGCACTGGTTGACCCACTGAATCAGGGGCTGGATGCGGTCAGCGCGGATGTCCAGGTTGATGCCGTTGAACTCTGCGGTCCCCGCGACGCGAAAGCGGTCATCGCCCAAGCGGCTGGTGACCAGTTTGGTCTCGTCGTCGAGCAGGCTGACTTGCGGCGCTGCTGCTTGGCTGGCACCGTCGGGCAGGTTCACGGTGATCGAGTAACCCTTGACGGGGTAGATGTTCAGACGGTCACCCAACTGCGCGGCCAGGCGGCGGCCATGTACGCCAGCACAAATCACGATACCGTCAAAGGTCAGCGAGTCGGTATCACCGGCATGCCTGACTTGCACGAAAGCGCTTTGGCCGTTGGCGGCGACGCTCAGGACTTCGTGTTCGTTGAGGATCTTGACGCCCAGGCGCTCGCAGGCCTTGGCCAAGCCATAGGTGAACTTGTGGATATCGCCCGTCGAGTCGCTTTCGGTGAAGTAGCCACCGTAGTAATTGCCGTGCAGGGTGGGCTCAATGGCCTTGATCTCTTCAGGCGTCACCGCTCGACGGGGCAAGCCGCCTTGGGCCAGCAACTTGGAGACTTGCCCGGCATGGTCAAAGCCCTTTTTGTCACGGTAAAAATGCAGAATGCCTTCGCGCTTGTGGTCGAACTCGATGCCCTCTGCTTGGGCCCACGCAAAGTGGTGTTCGCGCGATTCAATGGCCAGGCGGACCGTGGTGATGGTGTTGTCTTTGTACTTGGGAATAGCGGCCACGAACTCGGCCATCCAGCTGAGCTTGTGCCAGGTGGGGGCGGGGTTCATCAGCAAGGGCGCGTCTTTTTTGAACATCCACTTCAGCCCCTTGATGATCGTAAACGGGTGGGTCCAGACTTCGGCGTTGGATGCCGAGAGTTGACCGCCGTTGGCATAGGATGTTTCCATGCCGGGGTAGCGGTTTTTCTCGATCAGGGTGACCTGAATGCCTTGTTGGGCCAGGGCGTAGGCGGAGGTGACGCCGGTGATACCGCCACCAATGATGACCATGTGCTTTTTCATAAGGAGTTTTCTCTTCAAAACGTCTCAAACAGGTGGACACGCTGCGCACCGGATGTGCGTGGCATGACCCCCTCTGTTTGAAACCTGAGAGATTCACCGAACGGGGTTCGGCTTGCTCCTGCGGTGGACCCGGGTGACGAACCCGGGGCGCTCTTCAGAGTTTTTGGAGCTTGAGGGCTCCGTTTCGTGTCGGTCCTGGGTACCTGAGAGTTTCCGGGGTGGTTGCTCCTTCGGCGCTGCACAAGGCTTTTTCAAGGCAGTACAGGCTCTCCCGACGCGAATCTGGTTTTTACCGGTTGCTCTTGAACTCAGTCACCCCGGGTGAAGACCCGGGGCCCATTTTCTTTG
This sequence comes from Limnohabitans sp. Rim8, assembly GCA_945897795.1. Taxonomy (GTDB): domain Bacteria; phylum Pseudomonadota; class Gammaproteobacteria; order Burkholderiales; family Burkholderiaceae_C; genus Limnohabitans_A. The sequence continues at coordinate 99,528 of CAMDFT010000001.1, forward strand.
GCCGCATGGATCCCGGCTCAAGGCGGGATGACAAAGGAAAGACTGTGATCAGGTCGCGTACTCGCTCAAAGGAATGCAGCTGCAAAACAGGTTGCGGTCGCCATACACGTTGTCGACACGGCCCACCTGCGGCCAATATTTGACGCTGCCCGGCACGCGCTGCGCTTGGGCCGCACCGACTTCGCGGCTGTAAGGGCGGTTCCATTCGCTGCCCAGCAGGCTGTCTGCGGTGTGCGGCGCGTGTTTCAGTGGGTTGTTGTCTTGCGGCCAGCTGCCGTTTTCCACCAGACGGATTTCTTCGCGGATGGCGATCATGGCGTCAATGAAGCGGTCCAGCTCTTGCAGGGTTTCACTTTCGGTGGGCTCGACCATCAAGGTGTTGACCACCGGAAAACTCAGGGTGGGCGCGTGGAAGCCGTAGTCCATCAGTCGCTTGGCCACGTCTTCGGCCATCACGCCGCTGGTCTCCTTGAGGCCTCGTAAATCCAGAATGCATTCGTGGGCCACACGGCCGTTCTCACTGGCGTACAGCGTGGGGTAGTGGTCGACCAGGCGCTTGCTGATGTAGTTAGCCGCCAAAATCGCCGCCTCGGTCGCGTGCTTCAGGCCCTCGGCGCCCATCATGCGGCAGTACATCCAGCTGATGGGCAAGACTGCCGCGTTGCCCAAAGGCGCGGCACTGACAGCGCCCACGCCATTCACCGGAACACCACCTGTGGCGTGACCTGGCAGGTAAGGCACCAGGTCTTCCACCACGCAAACGGGGCCCACGCCGGGGCCGCCACCGCCGTGCGGGATGCAGAAGGTCTTGTGCAGGTTCAGGTGGCTCACGTCGCCGCCAAACTCGCCGGGCGCGGCCACGCCCACCAAGGCGTTCATGTTGGCACCGTCCACGTAAACGCGCCCGCCGTGCTGGTGCACCAGCTCGCACAGGGCTTTGACCTGGGTTTCGAACACGCCGTGTGTGCTGGGGTAGGTGATCATCACCGCAGCCAGGTTCGCGCTGTGCTGCTCGCACTTGGCTTGCAGGTCGGCCATGTCCACGTTGCCGTTTTCATCGCACTTGGTCACGACCACGGTCATGCCGACCATTTGGGCGCTGGCGGGGTTGGTGCCGTGCGCACTGGAGGGGATCAAGCAGATGTTGCGGTGGCCTTGGCCTTGGGCGCGGTGGTAGGCCTGAATGACCAAGAGACCGGCGTATTCGCCTTGTGAGCCGGCGTTGGGCTGCAGGCTGATGCCTTTATAGCCGGTGGCCTGGCACAGCCAGTCGCGCAGTTGCTGGTCCAGCAGTTGGTAGCCTGCCAGTTGGTCGGCGGGTGCAAAGGGGTGGACGTTGGCAAACTCAGGCCAGGTGATCGGGATCATCTCGCTGGTGGCGTTGAGCTTCATGGTGCAGCTGCCCAGCGGGATCATGCTGCGGTCCAGCGCCAGGTCCTTGTCGGACAGCTGGCGGATGTAGCGCAGCATGCCGGTCTCGGAGTGGTAGCGGTTGAACACGGGGTGAGTCAGGAAGGCGCTGGTGCGGCGCAGCGACTCGGGGATCAGGGGCTCGATGCCTTTTTCGAACGACTCGAAATTGGGCAGGGCCTGACCTTGGGTGGCCGATTCGCTGGCGAACACTTGCCACAAGGCTTGGATGTCTTCGCGCGTGGTGGTTTCGTCCAGAGAGATGGATACGCTCTTGTCGCAAGCCTTGCGCAAGTTGATGCCCGCATGGAGGGCGCGTTCGATGAGCGAGGCCGAGGACTCGCCGATGGCGATCCACACGGTGTCAAAGGCGGTTTCTTTGCGCAACTTGTAGCCGAGGGTCTGGAGGCCTTGCGCGAAGATCGCGGTGTAAGTTGCCACGCGGCGTGCAATGCGCTTCAAGCCCTCGGGGCCGTGGTACACGGCGTACATGCTGGCCACCACGGCGGGGAGCACCTGAGCGGTGCAAATGTTGCTGGTGGCTTTTTCGCGGCGGATGTGTTGTTCGCGGGTTTGCAGGGCCAGGCGGTAGGCGGGTTTGCCGTGCACGTCCACGCTCACACCCACCAGGCGGCCTGGTAAGGAGCGCTTGTATTCGTCGCGGCAGGCCATGTAGGCGGCGTGCGGGCCACCGGCACCCATGGGCATGCCAAAGCGCTGCGTGGTGCCCACCACGATGTCAGCGCCCATTTCGCCTGGGGCCTTGAGCAGGGTGAGGGCCAGCAGGTCAGCGGCCACGATGAAGGCGGCCGACTGCGCATGGCTTTGCGCGGCATAGCCGCTCAGGTCTTCCACCAGCCCGGTGCTGCAGGGGTATTGCACCAGGGATGCGAAGTGCTCGGCGTTCAGCGCAGCGGTGAAGGCGTCGGCACTTTGCGGCACCAGCACCTCAATGCCCAGCGGTTGGGCGCGCGTCTGGATCACCTCGATGGTTTGCGGGTGGCAAGCGCGCGAGACCACGAAGACTTTGCTTTTGCTCTTGACCGTGCGCATCGCCAAGGTCATGGCTTCGGCGGCGGCCGTGGCTTCGTCCAGCATGGAGGCGTTGGCAATGTCCATCGCCGTCAGGTCGGTCACCATGGTCTGGAAGTTCACCAGTGCTTCCATGCGGCCTTGGCTGATCTCGGCTTGGTAAGGTGTGTAGGCGGTGTACCAAGCGGGGTTTTCCAGGATGTTGCGCAGGATCACGCCCGGGGTGTGCGTGCCGTAATAGCCTTGTCCGATGTGGCTTTTGAGCAAGCGGTTCTTTTGCGCCAGGGCCTTGAGTTCGGCCAAAGCGGCTGCTTCGGTGATGGGTGCGGGCAAGACCATGTCCTGGGCGCGGGCGATGCTGCGCGGCACGATGGATTCGATCAAGGACCTGCGTGATGCCTCACCGATCACGCCCAGCATGTGCTGTTCATCGGCACCGCTGATGCCGATGTGACGGGCAATGAATTCGGACGGGTTTTCGAGCTCGGCCAAGGGCTTGAGGGTGGACATCAGCATGTGAGGGCTTTCAAGATAGGGGTTAGGACTTTGCGGGCCTGCTGAGAGCTTCGTATGCAGGCAACCAACCGGGTTGTTTTTGAATGTCGTGCAGCCAACGTCGGAGGTGAGAGTACGGCGTCAGATTGAGCCTGGCCTCTTCAGCCCAAAACAAGTAACTGGCACAACTGATGTCTGCGATGGTGAAGCCGGAAGACAACAGAAACGGCTGTTGCGAAAGGTGTGCGTCCAGTGTTTTTAGATCGGCCTGAGCCCGCGCAGCCAGGTAGGCCAGCACCTCGGGTGGTTGCGGCACGTAGCGATAGGCGAAGCGAAGATTGGGCACACTGAAGTTGATGCGGTTAGGCTCCCAGAAAAGCCATTCCATCAGTCGTGACCATTCTTGCGGTTCACCGCAGAAGCGCTGAATTTTTTGCGCAAGATGGATCAGGATTGCGTTGGATTGGCACCATGAACGCCCTTCGTCCACCAGCACAGGCACCTCACCGAACGCACTTGCATTTTGAAAGGCTTCGGTACGGGCGTGGCGCGGCAGGTTGATATCGACCCATTCGTACTGATGCGGTAGCTCTGCTATCAGCAGCAACAGCCGCACCTTGTAAGCGTGACCCGAATCGTGGTGACCGTAGAGCAACACGATGATCTGGCCTCAGGCGTTGGCTGAGAAAGCGTTATAGGCGGTCTCGTCCAACAGGGCGTCGGTCTGTGCGGGGTTGCTCAGCTTGACCTTGAAGAACCAGCCTTTGCCCAGCGGGTCGGTGTTGGCCAGAGACGGGTCGCCACGCAATTCTTCGTTGACTTCGGTGATCTCGCCGTCCACGGGCATGTAGACGTCGGCAGCGGCCTTGACCGACTCGACCACGCCAGCGACTTCTTTGGCGGCAAAGGTCTTGCCCACTTCTGGCAGGTCCACAAACACCACATCGCCCAGCGCATCCTGCGCGTGGTGGGTGATGCCCACGACAGCGGTGTCGCCGTCAATTTGCAACCATTCGTGGTCTTCGGTGTACTTGATCATGAGGGGGCTCCTTTTGTATTTAATTGGGGTCAGATCCCAATTGTTTGGCTTGAATGAGTGTGTGGATTAATTGGGATCTGACCCCGATTAACTTCAACCGCGGACATAGCGGTTGGGCACGAAGGGCAGGGGGCTGACTTGCATGGGCACGACTTTGCCGCGCACCATGGCGTTCAGACGTGTGCCCGACGCCGCATATTCTGCCTGCACATAGGCCAGCGCCACGGGCTGGTCGGCTGTGGGGGCCAGCAGGCCGCTGGTGACTTCGCCGACCTTCTGGCCTGCGTCGTTGTGCAGCTCGACATGCTCGCGCACCGGCACGCGCTCCAGGCCCACCAGGCCCACGCGCAAGCGTTGGGCCGGGGTTGTTCCGTCAAGCTGTGAAAGGATCTTGTCGGCACCGGGAAAGCCACCTGCGCGGGCACCGCCGGTGCGGCGCACCTTTTGCATGGCCCAGTTCAGGCCCGCTTCGACCGGGGTGGTGGTGGTGTCGATGTCGTTGCCGTACAGGCACAGCCCGGCTTCTAGGCGCAGCGAGTTGCGAGCCCCCAGGCCAATCGGCTTGACTTCGGGCTGGGCCAGCAAGGCGCGTGCAAAGGTCTCGGCCGCGTGGGCAGGCAGAGAAATTTCGAAACCGTCTTCGCCGGTGTAGCCGCTGCGCGTCACATACAGGTCACCGCTTTGCCAGACAGTTGCCATGCCGGTCATGAAGACAAGTTGCTCAACCCCGGGCAACAGGCGCTGCAAAGCGGTCACGGCTTGCGGGCCTTGAAGGGCCAGCAAGGCGCGGTCAAATTGCGGTTCGATGGTGCAGCGGCTGCCGATGCGTTGCTGGATGTGCGCCAGGTCGCCGTTTTTGCAGGCGCCGTTGACGATGACAAGGATGTCGCCTCCGTTGGCCACATCGCGGTTCACAAACATCAGGTCGTCGATGATGCCGCCCTCGTCGTTCAGCAGCAGGCCGTAGCGTTGTTTGTTGATGCCCAGTCCCATCACGTCCACCGGCATCAGGCTCTCGAAGGCGGTTGCGGCATCCGGCCCTGTCAGGCGCAACTGGCCCATGTGCGAGACATCGAACATGCCCGCCGCATTGCGGGTGTGATGGTGCTCGGCGACCAAGCCTGCCGGGTATTGCACCGGCATGCTGTAACCGGCAAAAGGCACCATGCGTGCGCCCAGTTCGAGGTGCAGGGCGTTCAAAGGGGTGGTGAGCAAGTCGGCAGAAGCGGTCACAAAAACTCCAAGGGCAATGAAAAGCCACAGCACATGCTGTGGCGCTTGCCCTCGCTGTCCGCTTTACCTGAGAGATTCGCCGGGAACATCAGCCAAAAGCCGATTGTTCTGCGGGTTGCTCCTTCGGTGGATGCCGTTGATCGATGTACCGGCAGCTCTCTCCAGTGAGGTAACGCTTTTGAAAAAAAAGCGTTTTGTCAGTCCTTTTGCCTGAGCGTTCAGCAGTGTTGCCACCGCCTGCGCCTTCGGCGGCCTGACTTGTTTCACAAGGGAAGACAAGTCAGGCGCTCTCCTGACAGGGGTGAATTCTAACTTTATTTGTTGAACACAATATCCCGTAAAGTCAGAGAAATTTCGGGCACGTAGCTGATCACCGCCAGGCACGCGAGAATCACACCGATGAAAGGTATCAAGTCTTTGATGACCCTGTCGAGCGAGATTTTGGCCACCGTGCAGGCTGCAAACAGGTTCACGCCAAAGGGCGGGGTGATCATGCCCAATGCCAAGTTGACCACCATGACCATGCCGAAGTGGACCGGATCGATGCCAAAGTGAATGGCCACCGGCACCAAGATGGGGGCCAGCACAAGGATGGCCGCACCAGTTTCAATGAACATGCCGATGATGAACAAAGCCAGGTTAATGCCCAACAAGAAATACAGAGGCGATTGCAGGACCTGCTCAAGCCACATGCCAATAGCCGCTGGCACACCAGCTCGGGTGATCATGAAGGCGAACAGGCCCGCGTTGGCAATGATGAACATGATCACCGCGCTGGAGATGACCGATTTGCGCAAAATGACGTAAATGTCCTTGAGGCCGATTTCCCGATAGATCAGTGTGCCGACGATGAAGGAGTACAGCACCGCCACGGCTGCCGCTTCGGTCGGCGTGAAGATGCCGCCATAAATGCCGCCCAGCACGATGACGGGCATGAGCAGGGCCCAGCCCGCTTGCCAAGTGGCCTTGCCAAAGCTCAAGCGGCCATCGCCGTCGTTTTTGCCCCATCCTTTGAATTTGGCATAAAGCCAGACAAACAGCATGAGGGCCCCCGCGATGAGCAAACCCGGTCCTACGCCCGCGACAAAAAGCTCACCAATCGAAACTTCGGCGCTCACGCCAAACAAAATCATGGGAATCGACGGGGGAATGACGACCCCCAATTCGGCCGATGTGGCTTGCAAAGCTGTGGCCCAAGGCTTGGGGTAGCCGTGTTTGATGAGGGCCGGAATCAAGATGGCGCCAACAGCAAAGGTGGTGGCCACCGACGAGCCCGAGACGGCCGCAAAAATCATGCAGGTCAAAACGCAGGTCATGGGCAGACCGCCTTGAATTCCGCCCACAATGCTCTTGGAAAACTCAATGAGCCGCCTGGAAATACCTCCTGTTTCCATGAGGTTGCCTGCCAAAATGAAGAATGGAATGGCGGCCAAAGGAAACTTGTTGATCGAGTTGAACATTTCCTTGACGGAAATGAGCATGTGGGCATCAGCGACCTGAATACCGACAATGGCCGAAAGACCGATGGAGACGGCCACAGACACTGTCAGTGCAAAACACAGCAGCATCGTGAAAAGCATGGCAAAGCTCATAGAGAGGTCTCCAATTCCATGCGCTGTGGGTCCAACCAAAAACCGATGATGCCGACAATGCTGAAGGCGGCGCCGACTGGCAAAGCCAAATAAGCCCAAAACATCGAGACGCCTTCAAGGCCAATCATCGATTGCACGCTGCCGCGCTGGGCATAGTCCCAACCCCACCACAAAATGACGCTGCAAAGGGCCAAGGCCGCAATGGCCACCACACTGTCCAAAACGCGCCGCATGCGTTCGCCGCTCAGCCGGTAAAGCATGTCCACACTGATCATGGCCCCTTGCCGAAAAGCCATAGGGATGCCTAAAAAAACCATCCAAATCAAACAAAAGCGGATCAGTACTTCGGTCCATTCCGCGGGTGATTCGATGATAAAGCGGGTGAAAATTTGGTGGATGCCGAAGGCAGAGGCCAAAGCCATCATCAGGCAAGCGATCATCATCGACAACGAGGTCGTCCAGTGCTCGAAGCGCAAAAAGAGTAGTTTCATTCGATCGTTGCTTTGTTTGAAAGAAAAACGCCCGCCAGCTTTTGAGCTGGTCGGGCATTACAAAGAAGCTTCGAATTACTTGAAGTTGCGAATGCGGTCCAAGTTGGCCTTGCCGAATTTCTTTTCGAACTCCTTGAACACAGGTGCCATCGTGGCAATGAATTTGGTCTTGTCAACATTTTCGACAACGGTCATGCCACGTTTGCGCAATTCGGCCACACCACCCGCATCGTCCTTGTCAACACGGGCTCGGTTGGCTTTGGCGCCTTCTTTGGCTGCGTCCAGAAAAATCTGCTGGTCTGCTTTGCTGAGTTTGTCAAAAACCGCTTTGTTCATGACAAAAACCGATGGCGAGTAAACATGCCCGGTGAGTGTGATGTGCTTTTGCACCTGATCCAAATTGGCAGCCAAAATAACTGAAAGTGGGTTTTCTTGACCATCGATCGTGCCGGTCTGCAAAGCGGTGAAAACTTCAGGAAACGCCATGGGCGTGGTCACGATGCCCAGCCCTTTGTAAGCCGCCACGTGCACTGGATTTTCCATGGTGCGCATTTTGAGACCCTTCAGGTCATCCGGGCTATTGACTGATCGCTTGTTGTTGGTCATGTGGCGAACGCCGTTTTCTGTCCAAGCCAAAGCCTTAAAACCTTTGGATTCAAATTTGGCCAACAACTCTTGTCCGATAGGGCCATCGAGCACAGCTCGGGCATGGGCTTTATCGCGGAACAAAAACGGGACATCCAGGATGGCTGTTTCGGGCACAAAGTTGGGCACGGGGCCGGTGGAGTTATGGCCCAGCTCTTGGGTGCCCAGTTGGACCGCTTCCATGACCTCGCGCTCACCGCCCAATGA
>CAMDFT010000002.1 GCA_945897795.1 Limnohabitans sp. Rim8
AGGAGGCACTGGAGGAACGTCCGGACTGCACAGGACAGCGTAGGAGGTAACACCTCTCCACCGTGAGGTGAGGATCAGAGCAACAGAGACGAGCCGATTGAGTTCGGGTGAAACGGGCAATCTCTACGCGCAGCAATACCAAGTAGGCCTTCCTGAAGGGGTGCGGTTCGCCGCATGCCTTCTCCCTGTGGTTCCGCGGGGTGAGTTGGCGGGTAGGTAGCACCGAGCCGGGTGGGCAACCCCCGGCCCAGAGTAATGGCGGTCACGCAGCGGGCAACCGCTGTGCACAGAATCCGGCTTATCGGCGAGCTTCACACTTTTTCCTCAGGGCGCAGCCCACAAAAAAACCCGCCGAAGCGGGTTTTTTTGTGGGGCTTCAAGCCGATCAGCCGCGCGACGGCATCAAGCTGGCGCCCAGCGCAAAAACCGAGTTGGGTGCCGTGATCTTCAACGAACTTTTGGGCTTGGCAAACACGCCGCGCTTGACAGCTGGGGCTGGCGCAGGTTCAACGGTCACGCCTTTGGTGCGCTGCTCGGCCACCAATTGGCGCAGACTGATGGACTGCAGGTGGGTCAGCATTTTTTCGTTCAGGCTGGCCCACAGCTCGCTGTTCATCCAGCCGCCTTCGGCCGCGGCCTCTTCTTCGGTGGGCGCGTCCACTGCACCCACGATGTCGGCCATGGTGATTTTTTCGGCATTGCGCGACAACGAATAACCGCCGCCTGGGCCGCGGGTGCTCTCGACCAAGCCATGCTGGCGCAGTTTGCTGAACAGTTGTTCCAAGTAGGACAAAGAAATCTGGTGGCGCGTGCTGATGGCGGCCAGCGAAACGGGTCCACGGTCTTCGCGCAACGCCACATCGATCATGGCGGTGACTGCAAATCGGCTTTTAGTGCTCAAACGCATGGTGGGCTCCTTTCTGCGTGTTGGTGACCTGCCAATGCAGGCCAACCTTAGGGTCAAGACTGCATTGTGCGCAGGTTTAACTGAGTTGTCATTTTCTCAGACTGTGTTTCTAATTGGAGATAAACCGGAATTATTCAAGGGTAAATCCGGTTTTTTTTAGCTTTTTTCAAATTAAAAACAGATTAAAAGCGCTCATGGCTTTGCAGTTGCCGCCATTGCCCGAGCTCCAAGGGGGCCAAGCTCATGCTGCCCACGCGTTGGCGGCGCAGGTCTTGTAAGGGGCATTGTTCGTCCAGCCAACGGCCCAATTCCAGCCCGTCAATGTCCTTGCCAGCGATGCGCAGCACCGTGAGTTGGTCGGTTTGGCGGTTGATGCTGGTGCGGATGCCGGGGCCGTTCAAGGCCTTGATGGTGCCCTCTGGAACTTCGCCACCCACGGTGGCCATCCACTCTTGCTCCATCGGGCTGCGGCGGTCTTCCAGGTGGCGCAGCACGGCGATACCGTCTGAAAAAATGCACAAACCGCTGGCAGGTTTTGCCAGCGGCAAGGGCATTTGCATTTTGGCCAAACGCTCCGGGCCCCAAAGACCCGGCTGGGCGGCTTTGAGGCCCACGGTGTCTTGCAGCCAGGCCAAGTTGGCCACGCGGTGGGCGGGCTTGAACAGCGCCAAGGTCAAGGGGGCGAGGGCGGCCATGGAGACCAAACGGTTGACCTGAACGGCTTGTTCAGGCCGCACACGCCGGGCCGGGTCGGTCACCACTTTGCTGGCGACTTGCACGCCGCCGGCCACGATCAGGGCTTCAGCTTCGCGGCGCGAGCAGTGTTGCTCGGCGGCTACGCGTTTGGCCAGGCGTATGCCTTCTTCAGAGGAAATCATCCATGCTTTCAAAAATGCTTAACGCGAATCAAGACAGGGTTTGTTCGCGGATGTGGTCCACATGCGCTTGCAGCGATCGGGCCGCCACGGGCCACAGGCGGGGCGGCACGTCGTCGTAGGCTTTTTCCACCCACTCTTGCAGGCTGCCTTGGGGCAGGGCCTGCATGGCGGCAGCAATTTTGGCCTCGCGCTTGAGGCGGTGCGCCTTCAGGTGCGTGATGGCCTGGTGGGCAAAACCCAGCACATGGCCGTGCGCAGGCAAGATGAATTCGATGCCTCCGGCAAGGCACGCCGCAGCCAACTTGTCCAGCGAGTCCAAATAGTCGCCCATGTGGCCGTCGGGTGGGTCGATCACGGTGGTGCTGCCGTTGAGCACATGGTCACCCGAAAACAGCAGGCCGTCTTCTTCCAGCACCAGGCACAGATGGTTGGCCGCATGGCCCGGGGTGTGCACCACACGCAGGGTGTGGGTGATCTCGCCGTCCACGCCCAGGCCTTGCAGCACCAGTTTTTCGCCATCGATCAGCTCGCGATCCGGCGTGAAACGGCTGTTGGCGCGGGAGGTGGGGCGTGACGCCAAGCCCAGGATGGGGGGCTTGTTCGTGCACAGTGCCTGCAGTGGGGCTGCGCCGGGGGAATGGTCAGGGTGTGAGTGGGTGCACACAATCGCTTTGATTTGTCCACCCGCCGCACGCCACATCCGCTGCAAATGGTCGATGTCCGCTGGGCCGGGGTCGATGGCGATGTAGCCGGTGTTCGGGTCGCCCACCAAGTAGCTGTTGGTGCCGGGGCCGGTCATCACGCCGGGGTTGGGGGCGGTGAGGCGCTGCACGTTTTTGAGCAGGGGCACCGGCAGGTCGGTTTGCCAGTCCAGGTGGTGGTGGATTTGTCCGTCCGGTGTGACCAGGGCCAACTCGCCAAACGGGGCTTCGTGCTCCATGTAGCGCGCTTCGTTGCCCGCCAGCCAACCTGCGCGGGGGCAGCTGGTCCACAGCGGTTCGTCGTTCACCGCGCAGGCTTGCAGCACCGCGTCGACCGTGGCAAAGGCTTTGAGGCGCTCCAGCGTGCGGATGGTCGGGAAGACCATGAAAAAATCACCTGCTTCGTGTCGGATCAGCGCGTCAGCCGGGCGCACCCAGACAGGCTCAAACTGTTCGGATTCGTCGGCCACCGGGATTTGGCCTTCGGGCATGCGGGCCACCAAAAAGGGCACGTCAAAGCGGCGCGGCAGGTCGCGGTCGGTGATCCAGTGGGCCAACACGAACACCTGATCGGCAGCCAGAGTCAGGCCTCGGGCCTGGCATTGGGTGGCAAAAGGGGCTTTTCGGTCGATCTGGGCAATGTCAGCGTTGTCAGCCCAGCGCCCTTGGGCATGGCGGGCGAACAAAATGCCCAGCTCTTCAAAGCTCTCGCGGATGGCGGCAATCGCTTGGGTCAGGTGCAAGTCGCTTTGTTTGGGGCGGCGCTGCGCCATGCCGTGGGCCTGGGCGTCGGTGGCGTCAATGCCCCCCCCAGGGAACACGTAGGCGCCGGGCGCAAAGCTGGCCGTCATGGAGCGGCGGGTCATCAGGACTTCGATTCCGCCAGGGCCGTCGCGCATGAGCAGCACGGTGGCTGCAGGGCGCAGGGGGGCGGGTTCGCGTTGGGGGTACAGGAGTTGGGATGTGCGTGCCATGCCCCATTATCAGGCGGCTTGAGCTTCATCCAAGGGCGATAATCCCGCTCATGCACATTCGCTTTACCAAGATGCAAGGCGCGGGCAACGATTTTGTCGTGCTCGACGAGACGCGTGGCCGCCTGGGCCTGAACGCGGCCCAGTACCGTTTTTTGGCCGACCGCCACTTTGGCGTGGGAGCCGATCAGATCCTCAGCGTTCGACCCTCGCCCGCACCCGGGCTGGACTTTGAATACGTGATCCACAACGCCGACGGCGGTGAGGTGGAGCACTGCGGCAACGGGGCACGCTGTTTTGTGCGCTTCGTGCGCGACAAGGGCCTGACCGACAAAAGCACCGTGCGTGTGAAGGTGCAGCAAGGCGAGATTGAGCTCACCATGAACCCCGATGGCCGTGTGACGGTGAACATGGGCGCGCCCATTTTTGATTGGGAACGCGTGCCTTTCATTCCCGTAGGCCTCATCAGCGACCATGTCAACGGTTGGCCGGTGTTCGATTTGGCACTGGGTGATCTGGGCATTGCCCGCGTCGGAGTTGTGTCGATGGGCAACCCGCACGCGGTGCAGCGCGTGGACAATGTGGACAGCTTCCCGGTGCAGGCCCAAGGCCCGCTGATTGAAAACCACCCGGCTTTCCCTAAACGGGTGAATGCGGGTTTCATGCAGATTGTTTCGCGCAGCCAGATCAAATTGCGCGTGTTCGAGCGCGGTACGGGCGAAACCCTGGCTTGCGGCACGGGCGCCTGTGCGGCCGTGGTCGCGGGCATCCGCCAAGGCTGGCTGGACCCCCGTGTGGATGTGCAAACCCACGGCGGTACCCTCACTGTCGAGTGGGCAGGGCAGGCCGACAGCCCCGTGCTGATGACTGGCCCAGCCACTTCGGTGTTTGAGGGCAGCATCGACGTGCCTGACTCACTTTGACCTTCTGAATTTCTGGAGCATTCCATGACGACGCCTGAACCCATGAGCCCGATCACCGAAGACGACATCGCCGATTATTTGGTGAACACGCCTGATTTTTTTGAGCGCCACGCCTCGCTCTTGGCCACGGTGCAACTCACTCACCCGCAAAGCCACCGCACCGTGGGCTTGCAGGAGCGCCAAGCCCAAATGCTGCGCGACAAAATCAAGGGCCTGGAGCACCGCATCATGGACATGATTCGGCACGGCAACGAAAACATGGTGTTGACCGACAAGCTGCACCGTTGGTCGTGCGAACTGCTTGTTACGCCCCACGACCAATTGGCCGATTCGGCGGTGGACAACATCCGTGATCTGTTTCAGGTGCCACAAGTGGCTTTGCGTTTGTGGTCGCTGCAGGGCGCGCACGCCCAAGCGGCGTATGCGCAGGGTGTGACCGAAGCGCTGCAGGTGTTGGCCACTTCATTGGACACGCCTTACGTCGGGCCGAACTCGGGCTACGAAGCGGTGCAGTGGTTGGCCGAACCCACACAGGCGGCTTCATTGGCGCTGCTGGCTTTGCGTGCGGCACCGGGTCAACCCGCTTTTGGCCTGTTGGTGCTGGCCTCACCTGACGCCCAGCGCTTTAACAGCCAGATGGGCACCGATTTGCTGGAGCGTCTGGCCGAGCTGTCGGGTGCAGCTTTGTCGGTGCTGCAAAAGCCGCAGGCTTGAACGGTGTCGGATGCGGCCATGCCGGACGCGGCGACCACCGACCCGCTGGTGAGTCGCTATTTGGACCATGTGCGCTTTGAGAAGCGCTTGGCCGAACGCACCTGCACCCTGTACCAACTGGATTTGATACGCCTGGCCGAGATGGCGGCGGCATCCCAAGTGCCCTTGTTGCAAGTGCAAAGCGCCCATGTGCGCCGCTGGGTGGCGCAAATGAACAGCGCCGGGCGCAGCGGGCGTGGCATTGCCCTGATCTTGTCGGGCTGGCGCGGGTTTTACACCTGGCTGGGCCGCGAGGCCCTGATCCCGCACAACCCGGTGGCCGATGTGCGGGCCCCGCGTGTGGCCAAGCCCTTGCCCAAGGCGCTGGGCGTGGACGAAGCCGTGCAATTGGCCGAGCATGAAGAAGACAACGACGACCCATGGCTTGAGGCCCGCGACGCGGCCATGGTCGAGCTGCTTTACGGCTGTGGCCTGCGCATTGCCGAGCTGACCGGGCTGGACGTGGTGGCCAGCACCGAAGCGGCGCGGGCCGGGCGCGGCTGGATCGACCTGCAAAACGCCGAGGTGCAAGTGCAAGGCAAAGGCAGCAAGCGCCGCACGGTGCCTTTGGGCCGATCCGCCATCGAGGCGCTGACCCACTGGCTTGCGGTGCGGCCGCAGCTGTCCGGCATGTTGACGCAGCCCGCCAAAGGGGCATCCCCTTTGGCGCTGGCGCTGTTTCCCGGGCGGCACGGCACGCGCCTGACACCGCGCGGCGTGGCCCAGCGTCTCAAGCGCCGCAGCCTGCTGGCGGGTCTGGCCACTCCGGTGCACCCCCACATGCTGCGCCACTCTTTTGCCAGCCACGTGTTGCAATCCAGCGGCGACTTGCGGGCGGTGCAAGAGCTGCTGGGCCATGCCAACATCAGCACCACCCAGGTTTATACGCGGCTGGATTTTCAGCACCTGGCCAAAACCTACGATGCGGCTCACCCCCGCGCCAAGCGCAAATGAAGCCCACTGCTTACCGCGAGTGAGCGGTGTAAGGCCATGACCGCCGCGCACGCTTGGCGCTTGAATTCGTCGCTACACTCCCCAACTCTTGTTTTCTTGTCCCTGAAACGGAACCGCGCCATGTCCCTGATCCCCACCACCATCCTGACCGGCTTTTTGGGCTCGGGCAAAACCACACTGCTCAAACGCGTGCTGAGCGAGGCCCATGGCCAAAAGATCGCTGTGATTGAGAACGAGTTTGGTGAGGAAAACATCGACAGTGACATCTTGGTCTCGGACACCAACGAGCAGATCATCCAGATGAGCAACGGCTGCATCTGCTGCACCATCCGCGAAGACCTGCGCGTGACCTTGCAGCTGTTGGCCGCCAAGCGCCGCAAGGGCTTGCTGGACTTTGACCGCATCGTGATCGAGACCACGGGCCTGGCCGACCCCGGCCCGGTGGCGCAGACTTTTTTCATGGACGACGAGATCGCCGAAACTTATTTGCTGGACTCTATCCTGACCCTGGTGGACGCCAAGCACGCGGCCCAGCAATTGAACGATCGCCAGGAAGCCCGTCGTCAGGTCGGCTTTGCCGACCAGATTTTCATCAGCAAGGCCGATTTGGTCTCGCCCGAAGAGCTTGACGCCTTGCAGCACCGCTTAAAACACATGAACCCGCGGGCTCCACAAAAAGTGGTGCATTTCGGTGAGGTGGCGCTGTCCGAGGTGTTCGACCTCAAGGGCTTCAACCTGAACGCCAAGCTCGACATCGACCCGGATTTCCTCAAAGAGGATGACCACGACCATGTGCATGGTGAGGATTGCGATCACCCGTCACACCAACATGAACATGAAAAAGCCCATGACCACGAGCATGGCGAGCATTGCGACCACCCTTCGCACCAGCACGACGAGGGCCACCACCATCACCACGATGACGACGTAAAAAGCTTCGTTTTCCGCTCGGACAAAGCGTTTGATCCGGCCAAATTGGAGGATTTTCTGGGCGCCATCGTCAACATTTACGGCCCGCGCATGCTGCGCTACAAAGGTGTTTTGAACATGCGCGGCACCGAGCGCAAAGTGATTTTTCAGGGCGTGCACCAACTCATGGGCAGCGATTTGGGACCGATGTGGGCCGACGGGGAGACAAAAATGAGCAAGATGGTGTTCATTGGCATCGATTTGCCCAAGGACATCTTGTTGCAAGGCTTGGAGCAATGTTTGGTCTGACGGGGCGCGCCATCGGCGGGTAGCTTGTCGTGCTTTTGTGGCGATCAGGTCTTTAATCCGCACCAGGATAAATTTTGACGCATCTAGTCGCTACAATCGCCCGCCGATGGCAACGCCTTTTGGCGAAGCTGGCGAACCCCAAAAGGTCTATAACAAGGGTTTGAAAAGCACATGAACAGGTTTCCGGTCGGCTGCGCAGGGACAGTCGGTCAGAACTCTGCCCTTTGACACGGCTAGGAGACAAGACGTGAAGACCTCGAAAAAAGCAAAGCCCCTTGGCAAATCCGCCGTGGCCAAAAAAGCCGCTGCCCCAGCAGCCAAGGCCAAAGTATTGATGGTCAAAGCAGCAGTTAAAACAGCTGCAAAGGCCAAGACAACGCCAGCAAAGGTCAATACAACGCCAGCAAAGGCCAAGACAACGCCTGCAAAGGCCAAAGTCTTGGTTGCCAAAGTGGCAGACAAAACAGCTGCAAAGCCCAAGTCAACGCCTGCAAAGCCCAAGTCAACTCCAAAAACGGCCGTGCCTGTCAAGTCAGCGACGGCCAAAACCGCAGCGGTCACATCTGCTGCATCCAAGGCCACTGGAAAAGCCAGCCCTGACCGACCGTCTGCTGACCCCAAGGCTGTTCCGACAGCCCAGACCCCCAAAGCGAAAAACATGAGCGTTACCAAAGTGGAAATCATCACACCCCCCGTCGAGTCAAAACCAGCCAACACACCACCTGCACCCGAGCAATTTGTTCGTGCTGCTCGGCCATCTGCCCGTTTGGCCCAAATTACCGTGCCCTCTTTGCCGCCAGCGGTGGCTTCCACGGCGGCCAAGTCCAGTTTCTTGCCCAGTGCTGCGCCTGTGGTCGTCCCTGTTTCTTTTGCGCCCGTCAAGAAAGACCCCAAACTGGCCAACAACTGGAAGACCAAAAAAGTAGATGAACTGTCGGATGCCGAAATCCTCGCCATGTCAGACGATGAGTACATGAACGACAAGCAGATGGCGTACTACCGGCTCAAGCTGACCCGACTCAAGCAAGATATCCTGACCAGTGCAGGTCAAACCACCGAGCACCTGCGACAAGACACGGTGGTGGTGCCTGACCCTGCTGACCGAGCCACCATTGAAGAAGAGCACGCCTTGGAGCTGCGAACGCGCGACCGCGAGCGCAAGCTGCTCAAGAAAATTGAGCAATCCATACAACGCATCGATGCGGGCGATTACGGTTTTTGCGATGAAACCGGTGAGGCCATCGGCGTCGGTCGCTTGTTGGCCCGCCCCACGGCCACTTTGTCATTGGAAGCCCAACAGCGGCGCGAACTCAAGCAAAAAATGTTCGGCGATTGAGTTCGCTGTGGCCCATACCCATCAAGAAACCCCTCTCCAGGGGTTTTTTTATGGGCGTGCGTTCGAGCGTGGGTGTTATTTTGAATTTACTGTTTTTAAATATTTTGGATTTATTATTACTTGAGGTGTTACTTGCAATGTGCCGTGTAAGTGTTTAATTATTAAAGAAAATACGCTTTTCCTAAGATTGAAAGTGTGTGCTAAGCCTTTGATTTCATTGAAAAAAAACGATCTTGACCCATGGTCAGCACCTGATTTCCTGATACAGTGCAAAAAAGTGCAATTAAGTGGGAAATGGTGCCACTGATGTACTTTTTCAACACCAGGGGGTCTTCGCCGTGTTTCAAGGGGCTTCATCGCTGAGTCTGGATGCCAAGGGGCGGCTGTCTGTGCCGACCCGGCACCGTGACGTCTTGAGCGCCACGGCACAAGGCCAGCTCACCATCACCAAGCATCCTCATGGTTGTTTGATGGTGTTCCCTCGCCCCGAGTGGGAGAAGTTCCGCGAACGCATTGCCCAGTTGCCCATGTCCGCGCAGTGGTGGAAGCGAATTTTCTTGGGCAACGCCATGGACGTGGAGATGGACGGCACTGGGCGCGTGCTGATCTCGCCCGAGTTGCGCCAAGCCGCTGGTATTTCCAAGGACACCATGCTGCTGGGCATGGGCAATCACTTCGAGCTGTGGGACAAAACCACTTACGACGCGCAAGAAGCGCAGGCCATGCAAGGCGAGATGCCTGACGTGTTCAAAGACTTTTCTTTCTGAACGCCATGACCGACAACGTCCTGACCCACACCACCGTGCTCTTGCACGAAGCCGTGGACGAGTTGCTCCAGGCCTCTGCTGGGGCCGATGGCGCGTATGTGGACGCCACTTTTGGTCGGGGAGGGCATTCACGCCTGATTCTTTCCCGTCTGTCGGCGCGCGGTCAATTGCTGGCTTTTGACAAGGACCTCGAAGCCATTGCAGAAGCCGGTCACATCGAGGATGCGCGCTTTTCGATTCGGCACGAGGGCTTTTCCCACCTCGCTGAACTGCCCGCTGGCAGTGTCGACGGTGTGCTGATGGACCTGGGCATCAGCTCTCCCCAGATCGACAGCCCCGAAAGGGGTTTTTCTTTTCGTTTTGACAGCCCGCTCGACATGCGCATGGACACCACGCGCGGTCAGAGTGTGGCCGAATGGCTGGCCACCGCAGAGGTGGATCAAATCACGGAGGTGGTACGTGACTATGGCGAAGAACGGTTTGCTTTTCAGATTGCAAAGGCGCTTGTGGCTCGCCGACAAGAACGGGGCCCAATCTCAAGCACCTCTGATTTGGCCCAACTCGTGGCTGACACGGTCAAAACCCGCGAGCCGGGTCAGAACCCTGCAACGCGGACGTTTCAGGCTTTTCGGATTTTCATCAATGCCGAACTTGAAGAGCTCGAACAGGCGCTAGAGGGCAGTTTGCGGGTGTTGGCCCCGGGCGGGCGCTTGGTGGTCATCAGCTTTCATTCGCTGGAGGACCGCATCGTCAAGCAGTTCATGGCCAAGCATTCCAAAGAGGTGGTGGACCGGCGCGTGCCCTTTGCCGAACCCGTCAAGATGCGACTGAAAACCCATGGCCGTGTGCGCCCCAGCGAGGGCGAAGTGCGTGGCAACCCGCGCTCGCGCAGTGCCATCATGCGCATGGCCGAGCGCACCGAGGTGCCCGCATGACCCGCGTGAGCCTGCTCTTGCTGGTGGCCACCGTGGTCAGCGCCCTGTGGTTGGTGCACAGCCACTACGAGTCTCGCCGCATGTTCATGGGACTGGAGACCGCTCGCAAAGAGGCCAAGCGCATCGAGGTGGACCATGACCGGATGGAAGTCGAGCGCCGCGCGCAGGCCACACCTTTGCGGGTGGAACAAATTGCCCGTCAGCAATTGAACATGCGCACGGCGTCTCCTGCGATCACCCAGTACGTCAATGCCCAGGGCGCAGCCACGGGTAGTGCGTCTCTGCCAGCAGCGGGAGGCGGTCAGTGAACCGCAGCCGCAGCGTCCAGTTGACTTCCAGCCCTTTGCTGGCCAGCAAGACACCGGTCTGGCGCAGCAAGCTGATTGTGGCCGCCATGGCCCTGGGGTTTTTGGGTCTGGTGGTTCGGGCGGCTTATGTGCAGGTGATTGAGAACGATTTTTTCCTGCGCCAAGGTGAGGTGCGTTTTGCCCGTACCCTGGAATTGCCCGCCAATCGCGGGCGCGTGCTCGACCGCAATGGCGTTTTGCTGGCGTCGAGCGTGCCTGCTCCCAGCATTTGGGCCAATCCGGAAGACCTGGAGCGTGACCCGGTCAAGCTGCGCCAATTGGCCCGCTTGCTGGAGATGACGCCTGCCGAGCTGGAGCACAAGCTCAAGGACGAAGAAAAAACCTTTGTTTGGCTGCGCCGCCAGATGGACGAACCCGTGGTCAAAGAAATTCGGGCGCTGGGCATCAAAGGTGTTTACGACATCAAAGAGTACAAGCGCCTTTATCCCGAGGGTGAGGCGGCCGCGCACATCGTGGGGTTCACCAATGTGGAAGACCAAGGCCAAGAGGGCGTGGAGCTCATTTTCCAGAAGCAGCTGGCTGGGCAGGCCGGTTCGCGCCGTGTGATCAAGGACCGGCTGGGCCGTGTGGTCGAAGCCGTGGGTGAAACCGTGCACCCGGTCGACGGCAAGGACCTGCAGCTGAGCATTGACAGCAAGGTGCAGTTTTACGCTTACCAGACCCTGCGCGATGCGGTCAAGGAGCACAAAGCCAAGGCGGGCAGCGTGGTGGTGCTGGATGCGCAGACTGGCGAAATTTTGGCGCTGGCCAATTACCCCAGTTACTCGCCCTCGCGGCGTGTCAACCTCAGCGGTGAGCAATTGCGCAACCGGGCCTTGACCGACAGTTTTGAGCCGGGCTCGACCATGAAGCCCTTTACCGTGGCCTTGGCCCTGGAGCAAGGCTTGGTCAAGCCCGAGACGATGATCCAGACGGCCCCGGGACGCATCAACATCACCGGCTCGACCATCAGCGACGTGCACACCTACGGCATGCTGAGCGTGAACGAGGTGATCCAGAAGTCAAGCAACGTGGGCACCGTGAAGATCGCCATGCAGCTCGAGCCCCGCGAGATGTGGGAGATGTTCACCGAGTTGGGTTTCGGGCAAAAACCCGCCTTGCCATTTCCTGGCGTGGTCGGCGGTCGTTTGCGGCCCTACAAATCCTGGCGGCCTATAGAGCAGGCCACCATGAGCTATGGCTATGGCGTGTCGGGCAGTTTGTTTCAGATGGCACGGGCCTACACCGTGTTTGCGCGTGATGGCGAGATCGTGCCGGCCACCATGATGAAAGCCGAGCAACAGGTGCAGGGCACGCGTGTGATCAGCGTCGCCAACGCCAAAGCCATGCGCAAGATGCTGCAAATGGCAGCAGGGCCCGGCGGCACCGGACAAAAAGCCCAGACCATCGGTTATTCGGTGGGCGGCAAGTCGGGCACGGCCCGCAAGCAAGAAGGCAAGGGCTACGCCAGCAAAAAATACCGAGGCTTTTTCGTCGGCATCGCCCCGGTGGAGCAGCCCCGCATCGTGGTGGCTGTCATGATCGATGAGCCCTCCAATGGCGTCTACTACGGCGGTGCCGTGGCTGCGCCCGTGTTCAGCCAGACGGTGCAGCAAACCTTGCGCCTGATGGGCGTTCAGCCCGACATGGCGGTCAAGCCCCAGATCGTGGCCAAAGCGGTCGAGGAGTCGTTCTGATGCAGACCCTGCACAGCGCTCAGGACGCGGTCCGCTGGTTGCGCTCGCGCGTCACGGGCGAGTTGCGCACCGACAGCCGACTGGTGCAAGCCGGCGACGGTTTTATTGCCTGGCCGGGCGCTGCCACCGATGGGCGGCGTTATCTGGCGCAGGCCTTGGCGCAAGGCGCCCGTGCGTGCCTGATGGAAGAGACTGCACTCGCCCCCTGGCTGGACGCCCTGCAGGACCCTGACCAGGAAGCGCTGGCCTGCATGCCCGGCCTCAAGGCCCAAACCGCCTGGGTGGCCGATGCTTACTATGAGCACCCCAGCCACGCCTTGCAGGTGCTGGCGGTCACGGGCACCAACGGCAAAACATCGACGGCCTGGTGGTTGGCGCAGGCGCTGTCTTCGCCGGTGTTGCAACAAGCCTGTGGGCTGGTGGGCACTCTGGGCGTAGGCCGTTTGCCCCATCTGGTGACCACCGGCATGACCACGCCCGACCCGGTGCTGCTGCAGCGCCAATTCCGGCAGTTCGCGGAGGGCGGCGTGACGCATTGCGCCATCGAAGCCTCGTCCATCGGCTTGGCCGAGCACCGCTTGGACGGCACACGCATCTGCGTGGCCGTGTTCACCAATTTCACCCAAGACCATCTGGACTACCACGGCGACATGGCCAACTACTGGACAGCCAAAGCCGCTTTGTTTGCTTGGCCCGGCTTGCAAGCGGCCGTCATCAACATCGACGATGGGCAAGGTGCTTTGTTGGCCCAGCAGTTGCAAAAAGGCTCGCTCGAGGTTTGGACCTGCTCGCGGCGCGGCCCGGCCCGTCTGCAAGCGCGTGCCTTGCCCAGCGGCCAGGGTTTGGCTTTTGAGGTGATCGAAGGCAACACCGTTCAGACCTTGCATACCGGCTTGATCGGCGAGTACAACATGGACAACCTGCTGGGCGTGATTGGCAGCTTGCGCGCGCTGGGTTTTGACTTGGCCCAAGCGGTGCAAGCCTGTGCCCAGCTGACGGCGGTGCCTGGGCGCATGCAGCGCGTCCTCTTGGATCTGCCGGGTGCTCAACCTGATGTGACAAGCCCGCTGGTGGTTGTGGACTATGCCCACACGCCCGATGCCATCACTCAGGCCTTGGCTGCGTTGCGCTCGCAGGCGATGCTGCGTGGCGGTCGCCTGTGGTGTGTGCTGGGCTCTGGTGGTGACCGCGATGCCAGCAAGCGCCCCTTGATGGCGGCAGCGGCCGAAGCCACGGCCGACCAAGTGGTGTTGACCAGCGACAACCCCCGCAGCGAATCGCCTGAGGCCATTGTGGCCGCGATGGTCGAAGGCCTGAGCCGCCCGCAGTCAGTCCACATTCAACTGGACCGTGCCTTGGCGATTGCCGATGCAGTGGCGCAGTCTGCGGCGCAAGACGTGGTGCTGGTGGCGGGCAAAGGCCACGAAAGCGAGCAGGAGATCCTGGGCGTGCGCCATCCGTTTTCGGACGTGGCCCAAGCCCAAACGGCTTTGCAGCAACGCGCTTTGCAACGGATGGGGGCTCACGCATGAACGTCCCTCCGTCCATGAAACTGAATTTGAATCTCGCCCTGGGCTGGCTGAGCCAGGCCCGCGGCGTGAATGTCCAAGACGTGGTGGCCGACCGGGTGCACACCGACAGCCGCAGCCTGCAAACGGGCGACTTGTTTGTGGCCTTGCGCGGTGAGCGTTTCGATGGCAACGACTTCATCGCCCAGGCCAAGGCGCAGGGTGCCGTGGCCGTGGTGTGCGAAGCCTCGGGTGAAGCCCTGGCGCTGGCGCAAGGCTTGCCCGCCCTGGTGGTGCCCGATGCACGCATCGCTTTGGGCGAGTTAGCCGCAGGCTGGCGTGCCCAGTTCAGTTTGCCGCTAATCGCCGTGACCGGCAGCAACGGCAAAACCACCGTGACGCAAATGATCGCGTCCATCTTGCGTGCCCATGCAGGGGATGACGCCTTGTCCACCCAGGGCAATCTGAACAACGACATTGGCGTGCCGCTGACCCTGTTCAATTTGCGCGCCCACCACCGCATTGCCGTGGTCGAGTTGGGCATGAACCACCCCGGTGAAATCGCTTACCTGTCACAGTTGGCGCGGCCCACCGTGGCCCTGGTCAACAACGCGCAGCGTGAGCACCAAGAATTCATGGGCACGGTCGAAGCCGTGGCGCACGAAAACGGCGCTGTGCTGCAGGCCTTGCCCCTCAAGGGCGTGGCGGTGTTTCCATCTGATGAAGATTTCACGCCCGTATGGCGGAACCTCTCGGGTCAGCGGTTCCAGCGCAGTTTTGCCATGGCCTCTCACAGCGAGGCCGAAGTGCGTGCTGCAGTGGCGGTCTGGCAGTCGGGTGCTTGGCAGTTCACCCTCAAAACGCCCGAGGGCACCGCACCCATTCGCCTGCACATTGCTGGGCGGCACAACGTCAAAAACGCCTTGGCCGCCACGGCCTGCGCGCTGGCCGCAGGGGTCCCTCTGGCTGCTGTAGCCCAGGGGCTGGTGGCGTTTGAGCCGGTCAAGGGCCGTTCGCGTGCGTTGGTGTTGCACACCGCCACAGACGAGATCACCTTGGTTGACGACACCTACAACGCCAACCCCGACTCGGTCCGCGCCGCCATTGACGTGCTGGCCGAGCTGCCTGCACCGCGTTTGCTGGTGCTGGGCGACATGGGTGAGGTGGGCAACCAGGGCCCTGAATTCCATGCCGAGGTCGGCCGCTACGCAGCCGAGTGCGGCATCGAAGCGCTGTACACCCTGGGTGACCTGTCCATGCACAGCGCAAAGGCCTTCGGTTCGGCGCGACATTTTGAAGACATGGACAGCCTGCTGGCCAGCGTCACAGCCCAAGTGGGCCAGTTCCGCAGCGTGGTTGTCAAAGGTTCGCGCTTCATGAAGATGGAGCGCGTGGTGCAAGCCTTGCAGACGCAAAGCACCGCTGAATCGAACAAAAACAATAAAAAAGGGGAGTCCCATGCTGCTTAGCCTGGCCCAATGGTTGCAAAGTTTGTCCCCTGAGTGGGGCTTTTTGCGTGTTTTCCAGTACATCACGTTCCGCGCCGTGATGGCTGCGATGACCGCCTTGCTGATCGGCCTGGCCGCAGGCCCTTGGGTCATCCGCCGCCTGACTTCGCTCAAAATTGGACAGCCCATCCGTGCCTACGGCATGGAGTCTCACCTGTCCAAAAGTGGCACGCCCACCATGGGCGGCGTGCTGATCTTGTTGTCGATTGCCATTTCCACTTTGCTGTGGTTTGACCTGTCCAACCGCTTTGTGTGGATCGTGCTGATCGTGACGCTGGGCTTTGGGGCCATTGGCTGGGTGGACGACTGGCGCAAGGTGGTCAACAAAGACCCCGAAGGCATGCGCTCACGCGAAAAGTACCTCTGGCAATCGGTCATCGGCTTGTTGGCCGCATTGTGTTTGGTGTTCAGCATTTCCGAGAACTCCAACGCGCGGGTGTTGGACTTGTTTGTTCAGTGGGTCATGTCGGGCTTTGAAGTGAGCTTGCCCCTGAAGGCCGGATTGCAGGTGCCCTTCTTCAAAGAGATCACTTATCCACTGGGCGTGCTGGGCTTCGTGGTCCTGACCTATCTGGTCATTGTGGGTTCCAGCAACGCGGTCAACCTCACGGACGGTTTGGACGGATTGGCCATCATGCCGGTGGTCATGGTGGGTTCGGCGTTGGGCGTATTTGCCTACGTGACGGGCAGTTCGGTGTATTCCAAGTACCTGTTCTTCCCATACATTCCAGGCTCTGGCGAGTTGCTGATTTTTTGCGCCGCCATGGCGGGCGCGGGCCTGGCCTTCTTGTGGTTCAACACCCACCCGGCCCAAGTCTTCATGGGCGATGTGGGCGCACTGGCGTTGGGCGCGGCGCTGGGCACCATCGCGGTCATCGTGCGGGCCGAAATCGTGCTGGCCATCATGGGCGGCATCTTCGTGGTCGAGGCCTTGTCGGTGATGGCGCAGGTGACTTACTTCAAGTACACCAAGAAAAAATACGGCCAAGGTCGACGCATCCTGAAGATGGCGCCTTTGCACCACCATTTTGAAAAGAGCGGCTGGAAGGAAACGCAAGTGGTTGTGCGCTTCTGGATCATCACCATGCTGCTGTGTTTGGTCGGTTTGTCGACCTTGAAGCTGAGATAAGCCATGCAGCTGCAAGGTCAACAC
Organism: Limnohabitans sp. Rim8; assembly: GCA_945897795.1. Classification (GTDB taxonomy): domain Bacteria; phylum Pseudomonadota; class Gammaproteobacteria; order Burkholderiales; family Burkholderiaceae_C; genus Limnohabitans_A. The sequence continues at coordinate 16,557 of CAMDFT010000002.1, forward strand.
GTTCTGATTCTCGGCTTGGGTGCGTCGGGCTTGGCGATGGCCCGTTGGTGCGCGCAGGCTGGGGCCGACGTGACCGTGGCCGACACCCGTGACACGCCACCGCAGTTGGCCGCTTTGCAGGATGAGTGGCCTGAAGTGTGTTTTGTGTCGGGCCCTTTTGTGGCCAATTTGGTCGAAGGCACATCGGTGCGTGCGGTGTTCCGCAGCCCTGGCCTGGCCCCTGACGTGGTGGCCCCGGTGGTGGATGCAGCGCGCAGCATGGGCCTGTGGCAAGGCGGTGAGCTGAGCCTGTTTGCAGCGGGCTTGCAGGAATTGAAAGAACGTTTTGGCTATGCACCACAGGTGCTGGCGATCACCGGTACCAACGGCAAGACCACGGTGACATCGCTCACCGGGCAGTTGGTGGCGCGTGCAGGCAAAACCGTGAAAGTAGCGGGCAACATTGGCCCCACGCTGCTCGACACCTTGAGCGAAGCCATGGCGCAAGCGCAGGCGCAAGTCGCGCAGGAAACCGCTGAACGTGAAGCCGCTGAAATGGTAGGCGAATCCCCAGAGACGTTGGCAACCCAAAGCCCTGCGCCTGTGCAGGGCGCAAGCGACACGCACACGATGGAAGCGCCAATGAGCGATACGTCCGATCAGGCCAGGGACACGTCTGAAGAATCGGACGAGGAAATCAACGAAGAGCTTGAACTTGCGCGGCCTCTGCCACCGGTCGCTCTGGACCCCATGGCCCAGGCGCTGCCCCAGGTCTGGGTGCTGGAGCTGTCGAGCTTTCAGCTTGACAGCAGCGAGGGTTTTGAGCCGACCGCCGCGACGGTGCTCAACATCTCGCAAGACCACCTGGACTGGCACGGCAGCATGGCCGCCTATGCGGCCGCCAAAGCCCGTATTTTTGGTGCTCAGGCGCTGATGGTGCTCAACCGAGAAGATTCGCGAGTCATGGCCATGCGGCCCGAGCCTGTGCGCCTGAAATTCCACAAGCCTATGGAACGCGCTTGCGTGCAGTTTGGTGGTGACATGCCCCAACGGCCGGGCGATTTCGGCATCGAAGACATGCACGGCATGACCTGGCTGGTGCGCGCCTTGGAGGCCGATGAAACCCGCCGCCGCCGCAAGGACGCTGAAGAAGAGCTGCACATCCAGCGCCTGATGCCCGCCGATGCTTTGCGCATTCGAGGTCGGCACAACGCGGTCAATGCACTGGCCGCTTTGGCGTTGGCCAGCAGTGCAGGTTGCGCCCTGGGGCCCATGCTTTACGGCCTGCGCGAATACCGGGGCGAGCCACATCGGGTGGAGCCGGTGGCGATCATCAACGAAGTGGAATTTTTTGACGACAGCAAGGGCACCAACGTGGGTGCCACCGTGGCCGCCTTGCAAGGCTTGGGTGCAGACCGCCGTGTGGTGATCATTTTGGGTGGCGAAGGCAAGGGCCAAGACTTCACGCCCTTGGCAGAACCCGTCAAGCGCTTTTCCCGTGGCGTGGTCTTGATCGGCCGCGACGCCCCCGTCATTCGGCAAGCACTGCAAAGTACGGATGTGGCCATGCACGACGCCACCGACATGCATGACGCGGTCGAACAAGCTGCAGCCCTGGCTCGCAGCGGCGATGCGGTCTTGATGTCGCCCGCATGCGCGAGCTTTGACATGTTTGAAAACTACGGCCACCGCGCCGAAGTGTTTGTCCAGGCCGTGGCCAGCTTGGCCGAAGCGGCAGGTGTGGCCATGGAGGGTGGGCTGTGAGCGAAGCCATGACATTCCCGCAACGCCTGCAACAGTCGGCTGCTGGCCTGCTCCAAAGCGTCACAGGCGGCTTGCTCGGGGGCGCGCGGTCGGGTTCGCAAGGTTTGCCGGTCAATTTGGGTGACTACGGCGTGGGTGGCCGCGCCAATGGTCGCCCGGCCCGCATACAAAGCGTGGACCAGGCTTTGGTTTGGGTGGTGGTGGCCTTGCTGCTGTGGGGCATGGTCATGGTGTATTCGGCCTCGATTGCGATGCCTGACAACCCGCGTTTTTCGCGTTACAGCCACACCCATTTCCTGACGCGCCATGTGATCTCCATGACGTTGGGCTGCATCATGGCCTTGCTGGCTTTTCAGGTGCGCATGGAGACTTGGGAAAAAGCGGCTCGCCCCTTGTTCGTGTTCTCACTGGTGTTGCTGGCGGTGGTGTTGATTCCCTTCATCGGCAAAGGTGTGAATGGCGCACGCCGCTGGATTTCGTTGGGGGTCATGACTTTTCAACCATCCGAGTTGGCCAAACTCGCCACCATCATCTATGCCGCCGATTACATGGTGCGCAAGATGGACGTGAAGGAGAAATTCTTCAAAGCCGTGCTGCCCATGGGCGCGGCCATTGGATTGGCGGGTCTGTTCTTGCTGGCCGAGCCGGACATGGGGGCGTTCATGGTGATCGCCACCATCGCCATGGGCATTTTGTTTTTGGGGGGTGTGAATGCCCGCATGTTCTTCCTGATCCTGGGGATTTTGATCCTGGCCTTCGTGGTCATGATCGCCGAGTCCCCTTGGCGGCGTGAGCGAATATTTGCCTACCTCGACCCTTTCAGTGCCGAGCACGCATTGGGCAAGGGCTACCAGCTGACGCACTCGCTGATTGCCATTGGGCGGGGCGAGGTGTGGGGCGTGGGCCTGGGCGGCAGCGTGGAAAAACTGCACTGGTTGCCCGAGGCGCATACCGACTTTTTGCTGGCCGTGATCGGTGAGGAATTTGGCCTGGTGGGCTTGACCCTGGTGATCTGCCTGTTCTTGTGGCTCAGCCGCCGCATCATGGTCATTGGGCGTCAAGCCATTGCGTTGGAAAAAGTTTTTTCTGGTTTGGTCGCCCAAGGCGTGGGCATCTGGATCGGATTTCAGGCCTTCATCAACATGGGCGTGAACCTGGGGGCCTTGCCCACCAAGGGCTTGACCTTGCCGCTGATGAGTTACGGCGGCTCGGCCATCTTGATGAACCTGATCGCGATCGCGATCGTGCTGCGCATTGATGCTGAGAACAAACAAATGATGCGGGGAGGGCGGCCATGACGGACACGCGCAAAACCGCCTTGGTGATGGCGGGCGGCACAGGGGGACACATTTTCCCGGGCTTGGCCGTTGCTGAAGCCTTGCGCGAAGCCGGTTGGCGCGTGCATTGGCTGGGCGCGCCAGACAGCATGGAAAGTCAGTTGGTGCCGCCGCGTGGTTTTACCTTTGAGCCCGTGGCTTTTGGCGGTGTGCGCGGCAAGGGCATTCAGACCCTGGCCTTGCTGCCGCTGCGCTTGCTGCGCGCGTTTTGGCAAAGTCTGCAGGTGGTGCGCCGAGTCAAACCCGATGTGGTGCTGGGCCTGGGCGGCTACATCACATTCCCGGGCGGCATGATGGCCAGCCTGTGGAGCAAACCTTTGGTGCTGCACGAGCAAAACTCGGTGGCAGGCCTGGCCAACAAGGTGCTGGCGCAATTGGCCGACCGTGTATTCACCGCATTCCCTGGCGTCTTCAAAACGGGGCAATGGGTGGGTAACCCCCTGCGCCGCGCTTTCACTGAACAAGCCACGCCCACTGAACGCTTTGCCGGACGCAGTGGTCCCTTGCGTGTGTTGGTGGTGGGCGGCAGCTTGGGGGCCAAGGCCTTGAACGACATCGTGCCCCAAGCGTTGGCCTTGATGCCAGAGGCCACACGCCCGCAGGTCATTCACCAAAGCGGCGCCAAACAAATCGACGCGCTGCGGGCCAATTACGCAGCCGCAGGCGTACAGGCCGAGTTGACCCCGTTCATCGACGATACGGCCAGCGCCTTTGCACAGGCCGATCTGGTGATCTGCCGGGCTGGCGCCAGCACCGTGACCGAGCTGGCGGCGGTGGGCGCAGCAGCCTTGTTCGTGCCGTTTCCGTTTGCAGTCGACGACCACCAAACCACCAATGCGCAGTTTTTGGTGGCCCATGGCGGCGGCTGGCTGGTGCCTCAGGCCGAGTTGACGGCGCAGAACCTGGCCGAACGGCTGACGGCCTTGAGCCGCGACACATTGCAGGAGGTGGCGGAAAAAGCCCATGCACAGAAAAAAACAAATGCGACCAGGGAGGTTGTGATGGCTTGTGAGGAGTTGGCGACATGAAACATGCCATCCGAAAAATTCATTTCATCGGCGTGGGCGGCTCGGGCATGAGCGGCATTGCCGAAGTCTTGCTCAATCTGGGCTACCAGATTTCAGGCTCCGATTTGTCCGACAGCGCCACGCTGCAACGTCTGGCGGGTTTGGGCATCCACACGCATGTGGGCCACAGCAATGAAAACGTCAAAGACGCCGATGCCGTGGTCACATCGACCGCCGTGAAAGCCGATAACCCCGAGGTGCTGGCCGCACGGGCGCGCCACATTCCCATCGTGCCACGCGCCGTCATGCTGGCCGAACTCATGCGCATGAAGCAGGGTGTGGCCATAGCCGGCACGCACGGCAAAACCACCACCACCAGTCTGGTGGCCAGTGTGCTGGCGGAGGCCGGGCTGGACCCGACCTTTGTGATTGGCGGCCGTTTGAACAGCGCCGGCGCCAATGCCAAACTGGGCACGGGCGAGTACATCGTGGTGGAGGCCGATGAGTCTGATGCTTCGTTCTTGAACTTGCTGCCCGTGATGGCGGTGGTGACCAACATCGACGCCGACCACATGGAAACCTATGGCCATGACTTGGCCAAGCTCAAGGCGGCTTTTGTCGAGTTTTTGCACCGCATGCCTTTTTACGGTACGGCCATCGTGTGCTCTGACGATCCTGGCGTGCAGTCCATCTTGGACAACATCGCCCGCCCCGTCACCACGTATGGCCTGAACGAAGGGGCCCAAGTACGCGCGCTGAATGTGCAGGCCCAAAACGGCCAGATGCACTTCACGGTGCAAAGGCGCAATGGCGTGACTTTGCCCGACCTGCCCATCGTGCTGAATTTGCCCGGTGTGCACAATGTGCTCAATGCCCTGGCCGCCATTTCCGTGGCCGTTGAGTTGGGTGTCGACGATGGCGCGGTGCAACGCGCATTGGCGCAGTTCAAGGGCGTGGGTCGGCGTTTTCAGCGCTATGGTGAAGTGGCCACAACCGACGGCCAAGGGCGCTTCACGGTCATCGACGACTATGGGCACCACCCGGTCGAGATGGCGGCCACATTGGCCGCAGCCCGTGGCGCATTCCCGGGTCGCCGTTTGGTGTTGGCATTTCAGCCGCACCGTTACAGCCGCACGCGTGACTGTTTTGAAGACTTCGTCAAGGTCATTGGCCAGGGCTGCGACAGCGTCTTGTTGTCCGAGGTTTACGCCGCAGGCGAAGCACCCATCGTGGCCGCCGACGGCCGTTCGCTGGCCCGGGCGCTGCGCGTCGCAGGCAAGGTCGAACCCTTGTTTGTCGACCAGATCACCGACATGCCCCAGGCCGTGATGAACAACGCCCGCGACGGCGATGTGCTCATTTGCATGGGGGCCGGCTCCATTGGTGCAACCCCGGCGCAGGTGGTGGCTTTGGGCGGTCCCTTAAAAGATGCGGCCAAAGAGGTGATCGCATGACACACAACGCCAAGCCGATGAACATGGGCAAAGTGGCCGTGCTGATGGGCGGGCGCTCGGCCGAGCGCGAAGTCTCCTTCATGTCGGGTCAGGGCGTGCTCAAGGCCTTGCTGGCTGCGGGCGTGGACGCCCATGCCTTTGACCCGGCCGAGCGTGAGCTGAGTGAACTCAAAAAAGAGGGCTTCCAGCGCTGCTTCATCGCCTTGCACGGCCGCTTTGGCGAAGACGGCACGGTGCAAGGCGCATTGGAATTGATGGGCATTCCCTACACCGGCTCGGGCGTGATGGCGTCGAGCATCGCCATGGACAAGGTCATGACCAAGCGGGTCTGGCAGGCCGAAGGTTTGCCGGTGCCACGCCATGTGCTGGTGCACCCCGCGCAAATCGACAGCTTGTCGGCCGACGAACTCATCCAGGCCTTGGGACTGCCGCTGATCGTCAAGCCCGCACGCGAAGGCTCTTCCATTGGTGTGAGCAAGGTGCAGCGGGCCGAAGACCTGCACCCGGCTTTGCGCGCAGCGGCCGCTTGCGACCACGACATCCTGTGTGAGCAGTGCATCGTGGGTGACGAGGTCACCTGCCCCGTGCTGGGAGCAGGCGACGATGCCCGCGCCTTGTCTGTGATCCGCATCGTGGCCCCCGAGGGCAATTACGACTACCAAAACAAGTACTTCACCGACGACACGCAATACCTGGTGCCCTGCGGTTTGCCTGCCCAAGAAGAAGCTGCTATCCAGGCTTTGGTGCGCCAGGCTTACCAAGTCCTGGGCTGCAGGGGTTGGGGCCGCATTGACGTGATGATCGATGGTGCCACGCGTCAGCCTTATTTGCTGGAAATCAACACCTCGCCCGGCATGACCGGGCATTCGTTGGTGCCCATGTCGGCAGCGGCCGATGGCATGCCCTACGAGGCGTTGTGCTGCCATTTGCTGGCCTCTGCCGCATTGGACTATGAGGGAGCTGCTGGATGAAAAAACCCATGCCCTTGCCAGCCGATGTCCGGCTCATGAACATGGCCACAGCTTTGCTGGTGGCTGTGTTTGTGCTGCTGACACTGGGCGGGTGGGCATGGTGGTTGATCCGCCACCCGGGCTTTGCCTTGCAGACGATCACCGTGCAAGGTGATGTGAACCGCAACAATGCGTTTGCCTTCCGCACGCAAGTTCTGCCTAAGCTGGAAGGCAATTTTTTCACCATCGATCTGGCCAAGGCGCGCTTGGCATTTGAGGCGGTGCCTTGGGTGCGGGTCGCGGTGGTGCACCGCGATTTTCCCAACCGTTTGCGGGCGGTCTTGGTGGAGCACCGGCCCATGGCCCTGTGGGGCGATGAGGATGCAGGCACGTTGATCAACGAACAAGGCCAGGTGTTTGAAGCTACTTTGGACGATGCCGATGCCGAGCGCATGCCGCGCATGAAGGGGCCTGCGGCCGAGTCGCAGACCGTGGCCGGTATGTACATGGCTTTGAGCCCGCGCTTTCAGGTCTTGGGCATGGAGATCGACTTGCTGGAGCTGACCCCCCGTGGCAGCTGGCGGGTTCAAACCAAACAGGGTGCGCAGATCGAGCTGGGCCGTGGCACTCGCGCTGAAATATTGCAAAGACTGGACGTGTTTTTGACAACGCTGAAGCAGGTGACTGCTCGCTATGGGCGGGGTATTTCAGCTGTGGCCAGTGCAGATCTGCGTCACAAGGATGCGTATGCCTTGCGCTTGCACGGTGTGAGCACGGTGGATGTGGTCAACAAGAAAAATCCTTGAGCGATCAAGGCGCAGGAATCAAACGGAAACGGTGGTAAACATGGCAAAAGAGTACAAAGATTTGGTTGTTGGCCTGGACATCGGAACGTCCAAGGTCATGGTCGTGGTGGCCGAGGTGATGGCCGACGGTCAACTCAAGATTGCCGGGCTGGGCATCGCGCCGGGCAATGGGCTCAAGCGTGGTGTGGTGGTCAACATCGACGCCACGGTGCAAAGCATCCAGCAAGCGCTCAAAGAGGCTGAACTGATGGCCGACTGCAAGATCACCCGTGTGAACGTGGGCATCACGGGCAGTCACATTCGGGGCATCAACTCCAGTGGCATGGTGGCCATCAAGGACAAGGAAGTCACCCAGGCCGATTTGGCCCGCGTGATGGAAACGGCACGGGCCATCAACATCTCCAGCGACCAGCGGCTGCTGTTGGTCGCTCCTCAGGAATTCGTGATCGACAGCCAGGAAGTCAAAGAACCTATTGGCATGAGCGGCATGCGCCTAGAGGCCAAAGTGCACATCGTCACGGGGGCTCAAAGCGCCGCAGAAAACATCATCAAGTGTGTGCGCCGCTGCGGGCTTGAAGTCGACCAGTTGTTGCTCAATCCCCAATCGTCGAGTCTGGCCGTGTTGTCCGAAGACGAACGCGAGCTGGGTGTGGTGTGCGTGGACATTGGCGCAGGAACCACCGATGTGGCCATCTTTTCCAACGGCTCGATTCGCCACACCGCCGTCATCCCGATTGCGGGTGACCTGATCACCAGCGACATTGCCATGGCCTTGCGCACGCCCACCAAGGATGCTGAAGACATCAAGGTCGAAAGTGGCAACGCCAAACAGCTGCTGGCCGATCCGGATGCACAGGTGGAAGTGCCGGGTCTGGGTGACCGGGGGCCGCGCATGCTCAGCCGCCAGGCCTTGGCCGGCGTGATCGAGCCACGCATCGAAGAAATTTTCTCGCTGGTGCACCAGGTCATCCGCGAGTCGGGTTACGAAGAAGTGCTGTCCTCGGGCATCGTGCTCACGGGCGGCAGTGCGGTGATGCCGGGCATGATCGAATTGGGCGAAGACATCTTCCTCAAGCCCGTGCGCCGGGGCTTGCCCAAGTATTCCGGTGGGCTGGCCGACATGGTCAGCCAGCCGCGCGCAGCCACCGTGATGGGACTGCTGGAAGAGGCCCGCTTGGCCCGACTGCGCGGCTACAAGGTGACCCAAAAGAAGAGTTCGGTGAACAACGCTTTTGGCCGATTCAAAGACTTCATTGTGGGGAACTTCTGATGAACTGGACCCACCTTTTTCAGGCCAGAAGCAGCCCACCCTTGTCAAGGCCGCTGCGATGTTGACAACCCGTTTAAACGAAACAAGAAATTCAGAAAACTTTCAGGCAACTGCAAACCCTTTAGGAGAAGTACCATGACCATCGAAATGATCCAGACAGAAGAATTCAACCAAGGCACACAGATCAAAGTGATCGGGGTGGGTGGTGGCGGCGGTAATGCCGTCGAGCACATGATCGAGCGCCAGGTACAAGGTGTGGAATTCATCTGCGCCAACACCGATGCACAAGCCCTGGCCCGCAGCGCGGCGCACCGTTTTGTGCAATTGGGCCAAACTGGTCTGGGCGCTGGCAGCAAGCCCGAGAAAGGCCGTGAAGCCGCCGAAAATGCCGAGGCCGATATCCGTGCGGCCATTGAAGGGGCGCACATGTTGTTCATCACCGCCGGCATGGGCGGTGGCACTGGCACAGGCGCAGCGCCTGTGATTGCCCGCATCGCGAAAGAAATGGGCATCCTCACCGTGGGCGTGGTCACCAAGCCTTTCGACTTTGAAGGCAAGCGCCGCATGGACAACGCCGACGAAGGCATGAAGGAACTCGAAGCCAGCGTGGATTCGCTGATCGTGGTCCTCAACGAAAAGTTGCTGGAATTGCCGGGTGGTGAAGACATGACGCAAGACGAGGCTTTCTCGCACGCCAACGACGTGCTGAAAAACGCCGTGGGCGGTATTGCCGAAATCATCAACGTGCCCGGCCATGTGAACGTCGACTTTGAAGACGTGCGCACCGTCATGGGTGAGCCTGGCAAAGCCATGATGGGCACGGCCGCTGCCAGCGGCCCAGACCGCGCACGCATTGCGGCCGAACAAGCCGTGGCATGCCCGCTGCTCGAAGGCGTGGACCTCAAGGGCGCTCGCGGCGTGCTGGTGCTGATCAGCGCCGCCAAGGGTTCCTTGAAACTGTCTGAATCCAAGCAAGCCATGAACACCATCCGCGACTGCGCTTCGGAAGATGCGCACGTCATCTATGGCACCGCCTACGACGAGAGCCTGGGCGACCAGATCCGTGTGACTGTGGTGGCGACAGGCTTGGCCAAGGCCGGTGCTCGCCGCTCGTCGCCGCCTTTGCAAGTGTTGCGCACCGGTACCGACAACGCCCCCTTCATCATGAATGGTCAAGATGCCGTCGCACCGTCGCTCCACACAGCATCGCCAGCGGCGGCCAATGGCGTGAACATTCCGGCTTACTGGCGCAACAACCGCACCCATGCCGCGACGCGTGTGGACGGCATGTCGGCCGCAGGCATGGACGACATTGAGATCCCGGCCTTCCTGCGCAAGCAAGCAGACTGATCCATTCGCTTTGCGGACGATGTGGACAAGGGTCAGACAGGCACCAGCCGGTCTGACCCCCTTTAAAATGATTGCATGATCGCTCAACGCACCCTCAAAACCCTGACCCGGGCCGTTGGCGTGGGTTTGCACAGCGGCCAGCGGGTCGAATTGACGCTTCGCCCCGCAGCGCCCGACACCGGCATCGTGTTTCGCCGCGTGGACCTGCCCGAGCCGGTGGACATTCCCGTTCGGGCCGAATCGGTCACCGACACGCGACTGGCCTCCACCATTTCGGTCGGCCAGGCCAAGGTCTTCACTGTCGAGCACCTCATGTCGGCCTGCGCCGGTCTGGGCATCGACAACCTGTACGTGGACATCACAGCCGAAGAGGTGCCCATTCTGGATGGCTCAGCATCCTCGTTTGTGTTTTTGCTGCAAAGCGCGGGTATCGTCGAGCAAAACGCGCCCAAGCGGTTTTTGCGCGTGCTCAAAACCGTGCAGGTCAACGAAGGCGAGGGAGCCAACATCAAGTGGGCCAAGTTGGAGCCCTTTCACGGCTACAAACTCAGCTTTGAAATCGACTTTCGCCACCCCGCCGTCGATCAAACGGGTCAGCAGGTGGTGTTTGACATGTCCGAGGGCGTGTACTCGCGTGACATCGCCCGGGCCCGCACCTTTGGCTTCACCAAAGACGTGGAAATGATGCGCGCCAATGGCCTGGCCCTGGGCGGTGGTCTGGACAACGCCATCGTCATGGACGACTACAAAGTGCTCAATGCCGATGGCCTGCGCTATGACGATGAGTTCGTCAAACACAAAATTCTGGACGCCATGGGCGACCTGTACATCGTTGGCAAACCCTTGCTGGCCGCCTACAGCGCCTTCCGTTCGGGCCACGCCATGAACAACCAGTTGTTGCGCGCCCTGCTGGCCCAGCCGGACGCCTATGAGATCGTGACGTTTGAGACGTCCAGCCAGGCCCCTAAGGGTTTTGCGACACTGCAACCGGCTTGGTGAAAGCAGGCGCAGCGCGGTTTGGTCAACCCCCTCCTCTTGGCCTGAGCTACCATGGGTCTGATGACCATCAGCCGACAACAAATCACCTTGCTGATCATCTTGACGTTGGTCTGGGGTTTCAACTGGCCCATGCTCAAGCTGGGTGTCAGTCAATTTCCCCCCTTGTCATTTCGCAGTTTGAGCATGTGGATGGGCTTGCCCTTTTTGGCGTTGGTGCTGTACTTCAAGAAAGTGCCCTTCAAAATTCCGATGGCTGATTGGCGAGAGCTTTTTATTTTGGCCTTCACCAACATGTTGGTTTGGCATGTGCTGATCATCCTGGCGGTACAGAATTTGTCGAGCGGTCGATCTGCGATATTGGGTTACACCATGCCGATTTTTTCGGCCCTGATGGGGGTACTCTGGTTCGGTGCGTCGATGCGCTGGCGGGCTTGGGCAGGGGTGGGCTGTGCGGCCTTGGGCGTGGTGCTCTTGCTTTGGCATGAATTGAGTGCCATCTCGGGCAAACCATTGGGCGTGGTGCTGGGGCTGGTGGCGGCGGCCTTTTGGGGCTTGGGCACGCAGCAGATCCGTCACACCCGAATCCAAGTGCCGACCTTGGCCATCGTGTTCTGGATGACTTGCATGAGCACATTGCTCATGAGCGTTTTGGCCTTTGCATTTGAGCGCAAAAACTGGGGGCCGATTCCAGACATCACCTGGGCTTCGATTGTGTACAACGCCTTTGGTGTGTTTGTGTTTGCGCAAGCTGCGTGGTTGTCGCTGGCGCGCAATTTGCCGCCGCTGGCCTCCACACTGAGTGTCATGTTCATACCCGTGTTGGGTGTTTTCAGTGGGGCCTACTTCCTCAACGAAGCCCTGCATTGGCAAGACTGGGCCGCCATCTTGCTGATCGTGCTGGCCATTGCTTCGGTGCTTTGGCCGGCTGGCACCTCCCAGCCCCAGCCCGCCAAGCGACCGATGCCTGACTGACCATGAACCAGGACCTGACCCTTTTGAATGCAGTCGCCTTGCAGAAGGCCTATGCGCAAGGCCACACCAACCCCGTGGCCGTGACCCGAGCGCACTTGGCACGCATCACGATGCGCAACCCGGCGCTGCACGCCTTTGTGCATGTGTTCAGTGACCTGGCCTTGCAACAGGCCCAGGCCAGTGCCGAGCGATGGGCCAAGGGGCAGCCATTGGGGCCACTCGATGGGGTGGTGATGGCCCTGAAAGACAACATCGACGTGGTCGGCATGCCGTGCACCGCTGGCACAGCAGCCTATGCGCAGCGCATGCCGGTGCACGATGCACCTGTTTACCAGCGGCTGCGTGATGCCGGTATGGTCTTGCTGGGCAAACTCAATATGCACGAGGCCGCACTGGGGGCCACTACCGACAACCCTGTCTATGGTCGCTGCATGAACCCCTTGCGCGAGGGCTTCACGCCGGGCGGCTCGAGCGGTGGCTCTGCCGCTGCGGTGGCCGACCACCTGTGCACCATCGCCATGGGCACCGATACCATGGGCTCGGTCCGCATTCCGGCTGCGTACTGCGGGGTGATGGGCATGATCCCCACGCGCTCGCGCTTGCCCATGGACGGCATCGTGCCCTTGAGTCCCTCCTTGGATGTGGCCGGACCGCTGGCGCGCAGTGGCTATGACCTCGCGCAAACGATGGCTTGCCTGTTGGGCATCAGCCTGGCACCTGCTGCGCAGGCCAGCGTGTGGCGCGGTTTGCGCGTGGGCACCCTGCCGCAAACAACCGAGGTGGAAATGGCCCCAGCCGTGCAAGCGGCTTGGCAGGCCACGCAGCAGCGCCTGCAGGCACAGGGCGCGACGCTGAAAACCGTGGCTTTGCCCGACTGGTCGCCTGCCCGCAACCGTTTGCATGCCCTGCTCATGAGCGAGTGGGAAGGGGCTGATTATTGGTTGAACGCCTTGGGGCCCGAGTTGCCTGGTTTGAGTGCGGGCCTGCAAAAAATGCTGCATTACGGGGCCCGGCTTGGCCCGGAAAAACGGCAAGCCAGCCAAGCCGCCATCGATGGCTTGCGTGCGCAGGCGGAGGCGTTGTTCGCAGACATCGATGTCTTGTTGTTGCCCACCACGCCGCACACCAGCTTTGCCCATACCGAAGCCGCGCCTGCCAGTCAGGCCGACTGGGCGTGCCTGGCCAACATGCTGGGGGCGCCCGCTTTGTCTTTTCCTTGCCCGAGCGAGGGGTTGCCGGTGTCGTGCCAGTTGCTGGCCGCACCCGGTCAGGACGAGCGCTTGCTCTCGCTGGCCTGTTCGCTCGATGCGCTTTGGGATTGATACCCCGTTTGCAAGCTGTCCCATAAAGGCCCCAAGGCCTTGGCCTGCGGCAACGCCTGAACCAGACCAATGAGTTGCTCGGCCTGAGCCAAGACCCAGCCGCTGGCCTGCAGCAGTTGCATGGCTTTGGCCATCACCTGGTCCGGGCTCAAGGGGTTTTCCGGATCGCCTAAAACGTTGATGACTTCACTGCTGTGTTGGGTGCCGTTTGCCATTTGCAGCTGCAACTGGGCACCAAAGCTTTGGGGGTAAGCCTGCTCTTGGGCTGGCCCGCACGCCAACGACATGCGTTTGCGCAGTGCGCTGCAGATCGGATCCACCAGCGCTTCTGGCGCGGTGGCCTCCAGCCCAAAATCGCCATGGCTCAGGGCCCAGGCCACGCCATGCTGCAAACTGAATTTGCCTTGCAAGGGCGTTTGCGGACAAGGCTGGTCAGCAAACGACAGCGCGACCGCGTAGGTGACCAAACGCATGTGTTCGATCTGCCCGGGATCGATCCCTTGCGAGTGCAACTTCAAGGCGCATTCGATGGCAGGGTGCACATGCCGGCAAGCAGGCCAGGGCTTGAAGCTGACCTCGTGCACGCGCCAGGCGCGATCGGGCGGGGCTTGCAAAAGGGCTTGCGCCCGGGCCGCGTCCAGGCCGCCTCCGGTGGCCTTCAACCAGCCCAATGGACCTTCCAGAATCGACAAAGGCCCGGTCATGCCCGCTGCTGCCATGTCTGCCGCCACCAGGCCCGCTTGGGCGCTGTGGCCTGTGGCCATTTGTTTGGCCAGGCCCGGCTCCAAACGGCATTGCCAGACGCCTGCCGACTGCATGCCCGCCAAGGCCAGGGCATGTTGCGTCTGTATGGTGTCGAGCTTCAGCAAGCGGGCGCAGGCCATGCCGCTGGCAAACACGCCCGATGTGGCGGTGCTGTACCACTGGGCGTAATGGGCGGGCCCGCTCAGCAGTCCGAGCAAGATGGCGGTTTCGTAACCCACCACCACCGCATCGAGCAAGGCTTCGGGGCTGGCGTTTTGGCGCTGGGCCATGGCCAGCGCTGCAGGAATGACCGTATCGCCCGGGTGCACCACGGCTTCGCGGTGCACATCGTCCATTTCATGGCTGCTGCCCAGGCTGCCGTTCCAGCGGGCGGCCTCTGCCGCCTGCAAGCCGCTGTGTCCACAGACCCAAATGGGGCCGGGGATCTGCTTGGCGGCCCACCGCCGCAGCACATCGCCCAGCTCGGTCGTTTGTCCCAAATGAGCGCAAGCCATCCAGTCGATCAGCTGCAGTGCGGCACGTTGTCGGTCATGCAGGCCAATGGGTCTGCGCAAAGCCGCCACCAGCCATTCGCTCCAAGGCGTTGGGGTGGCGCTGGTCATCATTGGCCCTTGAAGCGGGGCGGCCGTTTCTCATTGAAGGCCAGCACGCCCTCGCGCCGATCTTCGGTGTCCACCAGCTGGTTGTAGGCCTCCACCTCAAATCGGTAAGCCGTGCGCAATTCCATTTGGCCGCCGTAGCGGATGGACTTTTTGACCTGCCGAATCGACAGCGGCGCATTGCGCGCCAGGGTTTGGGCCGTTCGCAGGGTTTCGCTCAAGAGCTGTTCGGGCTCGATGCTTTGATTGAGCAAGCCCCACGCCAGCGCCTGCTGTGCAGTGAAAGCTTGCCCCGTCATGATGAGTTCTTTGGCCCGGCGCTCGCCGATGGCGCGGGGCAGGTTTTGCGTGCCGCCCATGCCAGGCATGATGCCCAAGGTGACTTCGGGCATGGCAAAGCGTGCGCTGCTGCTGGCGTAAATAAAGTCACAGCACAAAGCCAATTCCAGACCGCCGCCATAGGCGTGACCATTGACCGCCGCGATCACGGGCAGCGGCAAATCCACCAAGGCCCATGACATGCGCTCAAAGATTTCATGCTGGTGTGTCCATTGCGCGCGTGTCATGCCCTTGCGCTCTTTCAGGTCACCCCCTGCGCAAAATATTTTGGACCCCGCTCCGGTCAACACCACGCAGCGCACGCCTTGCGCATCGTTGGTCAGGCGCAGCCACAGATCCAGCAACTCCTGACCCATGCGCGTGTTGATGGCATTGCCAACGTCTGGGCGGTTCAGGGTGACTTGCAGCACGCCATCGGCGTGGGTTTCCAACAGCAGTGTCTCTGGGGCTTGTAGCAGGTCCATGGACATCGAAGCCTTTGAATTTCAATTCGGAGCGTACTGCTGGCCACCGTCGACGTGCAGGACCGTACCGCTCAGGTAGCCGCAAATGGGAGACGAACAATGAACAGCCAAGCGTGCAATTTCGTCGGGTTCGGCCAAACGGCCAAAAGGCAATTTTTGCGTCATCTCCAACCAGCGTGAGGCATCGCCCAGTTTGCTGGCCGCTTGCTGCCGCAGCACGCCTTCGATGCGGTCGCTGCGCGTGGGCGAGGGGTTGATGCCGAACACACGCACGCCCTTGCGCACGCTGCCTGCGCCAACGCCTTGCGTGAATGCGATCAGCGCCCCATTGGCCGCCGAGCCGCAAATGTATTCGTAGCGAGGTGCCGCCCCGGCCATGCCGATGATGTTGCAAATCACGCCATGGCCGCGTGACTCCATCGCCCCCAAATACAGCCGGGTGAGGTTGATGTAGCTGAACAGTTTGAGCTCCCACGCCCCGCGCCAAGCGTCTTCGGCGATGTCGTGGAGGCTGCCGCCCGGAATGGCACCCGCGTTGTTGACCAGGATGTCTGCTGCCGGAAACAGATTGAACAAAGCGCGGTCTGAGCCGGGCTGCGACAAATCGATCTCGGCGATGGCGGGAGCGGCTAAGCCCTCTTGGGCAAAGGCCGCCAGGGCGGCATCCAGGTTGCTGCGCTGGCGAGAGACCAGCACGGGCTTTGCGCCTTCTCGGGCAAAGTTCAGGGCAATGGCCAGGCCAATGCCTTTGGAGCCACCGGTCACGATGACTTGTTTTTGATCGAGTTCGAGGTTCATGCGTGAGGCTGGCGAAGGGGTCAGTCAGTGCACTGGCCCGGGGTTGGGAGGGATCAAGGAGATGCTTGCGGGCGCACAGCGCAAATCAGATCAAGGACCTGGCGGCGGAACCTGTGCGGTGTACCAGTCGGCGATCTGCCCCCCGGTCATGAAGCACACCTCAGGTGACTTCATCAGCAAGTCCAGCATGCGCTCGAAGCTGGCAAAGCGGTGCGGCACACCGATCAGGTGCGGGTGAAGGCCGATGGCCAGCACGCGGGGGTGCGTGGTCGCTTCGCGCTCAAACAAAGCCAAGGTGCGGGCCAGGCGTTCGTACATGTCGTCGCTGGTGTGTTTTTCAATCGCGTAAACAATCGAGTCGTTGATTTCCAGGTTGTAGGGCAGGGCCAGCAAAGGGCCGTTGCGCGTTTGCATCCAACTGGGTACATCGTCCACCACCCAATCAAACACATAATCCACGCCTTGCTTTTTCAGCAACTCAGGCGTGTCGTGCGTTTCGCGCAAACCGGGGCTGAGCCACCCTCTTGGGCGTTGGCCCGTGAAGCGCTCGATCATGTCCAAGCTCATGGCGATCAACGATTCCTCAGACTCACCCTGGTTGTGGTTCAGGCTTTTCTGGTGCACCCCATGGCCAATGAATTCCCAGCCTGCGTCGTGCATGGCTTGCGCCGCTTGCGGGTAGGCGGTGATGACCCCGGCGTTGAAACTGGTAGAAGCGGGCAACCCCCGGTCTTGGATGGCCCGCAAGATGCGCGGCAGGCCCGCCCGCATGCCGTAGTCGGCCCAGCTAAAGTTGGGCACATCGGGCACCGTCTCTTTGCCGTGCGGTGGCGTGATGATGGTGCGCGGCATGCTCGACTCGAACTGCCAATGCTCCACGTTCACCACCAAGTGCACCATGATGGCGCCTTGTGGCGCAGCCTTCAATGCGGGCCCATCGTTGGAGAAGCGGTAAGGAATGCGGGGGTTGGCCATGTCAGTGTCGAATGAGGTTGAGGATCTCGAGCTTGAGCGAGGCAAAGGTTTCGCTGGCGGTGTCGGCCACAGTGCGTGGCCGCGCCAGCGGCACGGTGATCTTGGTCTGGATGCGGCCTGGTCGAGCCGACATCACGTAAATCGAGCTGGCCAAAAAGATTGCTTCGTCGATGTCGTGCGTGACAAAGATGATGGTGGGTTTGAGCTTTTGCCACACGGTGAGCAGCAGCTCTTGCATGGTCAGACGGGTTTGGGCATCCAGTGCACCAAAGGGTTCGTCCATCAGCAACACGCGTGAGCCCAGCGTCAGGATGCGTGCAATGCCCACGCGCTGGCGCATGCCGCCTGACAACTGCACCGGCAAATGGTTCTTGAAATCGCTCAGGCCCACGATCTTGATCATTTCGTGGGCGCGGTCTTCGTATTCGCTGCGCGCCATGCCCTGCACCTTGGGGCCGAAAATCACGTTGTCCCAGACACTCAGCCAGGGAAACAATGCGGCTTCCTGAAAAACCACGCCCCGGTCAGGACCCGGTGCGCTGACAACGCCACCATTGACCAGCAGCTGGCCCGCTGTGGGCTGCTCAAACCCGGCAATCAGGTTCAGCAAGGTGGATTTGCCGCAGCCTGAAGGCCCGAGCAAGGCCACCAATTCCCCCGGCGCGACCTGCAATTGGATGTCTTCCAGGGCCTTGACGGGCGTGCTGCCCGGGTAGGTCTTGTAAAGGTTTTGAATGGAAATATCGGACATGTTGTTTCTTAATGGCTTTGCAGCATGCGCCAGACCAAAACCCTGCTTTCAATGAAAACGATCAGGCGATCACTTAAAAAACCCATGATGCCAATCGACACCATGTCGGCCAGCACAATGTCCATGCGACCCACGTAGTAGGCGTCCCACAGAACATAGCCCAGCCCCGACTTAACGGCCACCATTTCCGAGACGATCACCGCCGTCCACGAGATGCCCAAGCCAATGCGCAAACCGGTGAAGATGGAGGGCATGGCCGCGGGCAGCACCACCCGGTACAGCAATTGCCTGCGGCTGGCACCCATCATGAGGGCAGCGCGCACCAGGTTGCGCTCGACATCGCGCGCACCCTGTGTGGTGTTGACCACGATGGCATAAAAGCCACCCAGGAAAATCAGAAAAATGGCACCCATGTCCCGAATGCCAAACAGCGCAATCGAAAACGGCAACCAGGCCGTGATTGGAATGGGCCTCAAGCTCTGGATCAGCGGGTCAAACAGTTGCTGAACCAAACGGCTCCAACCGATCAGCAAACCCAGAGGCACGCCAATCAGAGCCGCTAGAGCAAAGCCCTGCGCTACCCGCATGGAGGAGTACTGGACGTTGGACACCCAAGAGCCCAGGTAAGGGTTCAGGCCCATGCCGGGTGAACCAAAAATCCAGCCGTGCCAGCCTTCCAAAACCAACATGGGGGTCGGCAGAATACCGGCCATGCCTGGCCTGCTGCCGGCCACCTGCCAGATGACCAGAACCACCGCTGGCACCAACAGGCCAAGCACTGTCCGCCGAAGGGTATCGAGAGAAGCGTTAGCCATGTGGGTGCTGCCTGCTTACTTTTTGAGTTCAACGACCATGGAGTCGTCGTACAGAGCGGCGGCTTCTTTGGTCACGTCTTTTTGCACAATGCCTTGCTTGAAGGCGGCTTCAGCCAAGCGCGAAACTTGTTCTTTGGTCAAGACGCCACCGAGCTTGATGATCTTGGCCGACTCTTTGGTCACGCTCAGTGGCAAGCCGGTGTACTTGGAGTAAGCATCGGCAAACACATCCTTGTTCTTGCTCAGGGTTTCTTCGGCCTTGAGGTAAGCCCACAAGAAACGACGCACCAATTCTTTCTTTTGGGTCATGGCTTCGCCCGAGGCGGCCAGCATGCCCAACTCGGCACCCACAGCGCGCGATTGGCTGTACTCCAGCTTTTGCGAGAAGTAGGCATCGCCTTCGGCCACAGCTTGAGACTCAAAGGGCTCCCACAGCACCATGGCATCGATGTCGCCGCGCTTCATCGCCTGCACAAAAGCGGTGCCGCCACCTTGCACGTTCACGGGGGTGAACGTGTTGTAGGGGATGTTTCTCTCGATCAAAGTCATGGCCCACTGGAACCAGACGGCCGAGCCCGGGGCAATGGCAATCTTCTTGCCTGCAATGTCGCCCCAGTCATCGATCTTCGCGCCTTTGCGCACCACCAGGTATTTGGGCGAGCTGCCCACGCCGGTCAGGCCAATCAGGTTTTTGCTGCCTTGTCCGGCCACGATGGCCAGGTCACCGGCACCCACGGCAGACACGTCGACCGAATTGGACAACAGTGCGGTGCGGGCATCGGCGTAGCGCACAAATTCTGCGCGCTTGACTTCGATGTTCATTTTCTTGAGTTCTTCTTCGACCAAGAGCATGGGCGAGAGGTGGCCCACTTTGACATAACCCACCGTGAGGGTGGCTTTGTCTTTGAGGGGGGCGGGCGCTGGGCCCAAGGCCAAAGCCATGCCGGTGGAGACCGACAGGGCAATGCCGATGAGGGAAGTCAAAAGTTTCATCTGAATACTCCTGGGTTGGTAGTTATTGGCCGGTGAACTGAGGGGACCGCTTTTGTGCGAAAGCCAGCCGGCCTTCCGCATAATCTGTGCTTTTGAAACAGGCGTCGATGGTGGTTTTCACTGACATCATGTCTTTTTCATCATCTGCCAAGGCCACCAGGGTTTTCTTGGCGGCCTGAATGGTCAAGGGGGCATTGGTGGCGATCTCTTGGGCCAATGCGGTGCAGTGCGAGAAAACATCTTCAACTACAGCAAGGACCATGCCCATAGCCTGTGCGCTTGGCGCGTCATAGACCCGGGCGGTATAAAAAGCCTCGGCTGTGGCCTGAGGCCCCAGGTTGTTCAGGATGTTTTTCATGTTGTCGATGTCGTAGCCCAGTCCCAAACGGGCCGCAGGCATGCGAAAACGCGAATGCGGCGCTGCGTAACGCATGTCGCAACTCAAAGCCAGGCCCAGCCCGCCGCCATAACAAATGCCACTGATGGCCGCAATCACCGGCACCCGGCAGCGAAAAATCGCCTGCTGTGTGCGTTTGACCATGTCGTTGTAATGCGCCACCGAGGCTTCGGAGTTGCGTTGGGTTTCGAACTCGCTGATGTTGGCGCCCGACACAAACGACTTCTCGCCCGCACCGCGCAGCACACACACGCGGACTTCAGGGCGACGGTCAATCTCGTCAAAAGCCGCCAGCAAGGCCGTCCACATGCCCAGGCTCATCGCGTTGTGCCGGGTCACGTCGTCGATCGTGACCTGTGCCACATGGCCTTGCACGCTCAGATCGATGCGGCCTTCGTTCATACAACCCCCCGGGCGTGAAAGCCTTCAATGTCGGCCGCCAAGAACCCCAGGTCGCCCAGCACCTCGTCGGTGTGCTCGCCCCAGCCCGGTGCCGGGGCCACCACCTTGGACGGCGTTCGGCTCAGCACCACGGGTTGGGTGATGAAGTGCATGTCTTTGCCAAACTGCGTGGGCAGTGTGGCGGTCACATTCAGGTGCTTGACCTGCTCGTCTTCAAACACCTGGGGCACGGTGTACACGGGGCCTGCAGGCACGCCCGCTTGGTTGAGCAGCGACACCCACTGGTGCACGGTTTTCTTGGGAAACTCTTGCGCGATCAGTTGATTCAAGCGGGCCCTGTTTTTGACTCGCAGGGGCTCGGTCACAAACTCCGGGTCTTGGTACCAGTCGGGTTTTTGCAGCACTTCGCAAAAGCGCTTCCAGTTGCCCTCGCCCGATGCGCCCAGGTTGAAGCAGCCATCGCTGGCCTCGAACAAACCCATCGGCGAGCTGGTCGGGTGGTTGTTGCCCACCTGCACCGGCACATCGTTGTCGTTCAGGTAGCGGGCCATCTGGAAATCCATCATGGCAATTTGCGAATGCAGCAAGGAACTTTGCACCCACTGGCCCTGGCCCGACGTCTCACGCTCGATCAAGGCGACCAAAATGCCGATGGCGCAGTAAAGCCCGGCGCTCAGGTCGGCCACCGCCAAGCCCGCCCGGATGGGGCCGTGTTCGGGTTCACCCGTCACGCTCATCAGCCCGCCCATGCCCTGGATGATCTGGTCAAACCCGGGCCGCCAGGCATAGGGACCATCCTGCCCAAAGCCGGAAATGCTGGCCAAAATGATGCGCGGGTTGAGGGCCTTGAGCGATTCGTAATCCAGACCCAGGCGGTCCTTGACATCAGGCCGCCAGTTTTCCACCACCACATCGGCTTCGGCGATCATCCGTTTGAGGATGTCCATCGCCCCCTCTTTCTTGAGGTTCAGCGTCATCGAGCGTTTGTTGCGGTTGATGTTCTGAAAGTCGCCGCCTTTGCGGTTGGCTGCAAACATGGCTTCATTGGGGTCCACGCCTTCGGGCGGCTCGACGCGCACCACATCCGCCCCAAAATCGGTCAAGATGCGCACGCAATTGGGGCCGGCACGGACGCGGGACAGGTCGATGACCTTGAAACGTGACAGCGCGATGGAAGCTTGGATTTTGGCCATAAATTGTGTGTTGGAAGACCTTAAAAACAAAGTCACCATCCATAAATATATTTATAGCCCATATCCGCATGCATAGCAATATGACAAAATATCAGTGTTTGCCCTAAGAAACCCCCCATGAAAGTCAGCGACCAAATCCGTTTGTACTTGGAAGAAGCCATCTCCAAGGGTGATTTGTTGCCCGGGGATGCCATCGACGAAAGTGCTTTGGCTGAACAATTTGGTGTGTCAAAAACACCCATTCGCGAAGCCCTCATTCAATTGCAGGCCCAGGGCTGGGTCAGCAACATGCCCCGGGGCGGCAGCACCGTGGCCAAGATGAACCTGCAGCAACTGCTCAGCCTGTGGGAGCTGCTGGCCGAGCTCGAAGCCGTGGCCGTGCGCTTGGCCTGCGAGCGCATGAGTGAAGAAGACATGCAAAAGCTGTTCGCCTTGCACGAAGAAAGCCGCCCGGTGGCCGCGGCCGAAGACTTGCAGGGCTGGCAAAAACTCAACTTGGCGTTTCATGAGCTCATTTATCAAGGCACACGCAACCCGTTTTTGCGGCAAGAGGTCTTGCGCATCCGATTTAGGACGGGCGTTTATCGGCGCCACGCCTTTGGCGCTTTGGGCCGTTTGCAGGCCTCTTTTGACCAGCATGAATTGATCGTGCAAGCCCTCAGGCAGCGCAATGCGGAGGGCGCCGTCGAATCCATGCGCGACCACATGCGACCCGGGCGCGATGCCAAAAGCCTCAATGATTTCATCTTGAACCTGCCCACAGACCTGTTGGCGTCCCAGTAAAGAAGCGCTTGCGGGGCGCCCCTTAAAATCCCCTGCATGACCTTTCTTGACATGCTGAGCGCCGCTGAGCGCCAAAACGGCTCCATGCTTTGCGTGGGCCTGGACCCCGAACCCACCAAATTTCCGGACCGCTACAAGGGCGACGCCAACAAGATCTACGACTTTTGCGCCGCCATCGTGGACGCCACGGCCGACCTGGTCAGTAGCTTCAAACCCCAAATTGCCTACTTTGCTGCGCACCGTGCCGAAGGCCAGCTTGAACGCCTGATGGAGCACATTCGCCGCGTGGCCCCGCATGTGCCGATCATTCTGGACGCCAAGCGCGGCGACATTGGCAGCACGGCCGAGCAGTACGCCAAAGAAGCCTTTGAACGCTACGGCGCCGACGCCGTGACCCTCTCGCCCTTCATGGGCTGGGATTCGGTCGCACCCTATTTGCAATACCACGGCAAAGGCGCTTTCTTGCTCTGCCGCACCTCCAACCCCGGTGGTGACGATCTGCAAAACCAACGTTTGGCCTCGGTTGAAGGGCAGCCTTTGTTGTACGAACACGTTGCCAAACTGGCCCAAGGCCCATGGAACCTGAACGGTCAGTTGGGCCTGGTGGTGGGCGCGACCTATCCCGCTGAGATTGAACGCGTGCGCGAACTCGCCCCCACCGTGCCTCTTTTGATTCCCGGCGTGGGCGCACAAGGCGGTGACGCCGTGGCCACCGTCAAGGCGGGCTGGCGTGCCCACGCCGACGGCTCCAGCGCGGGTGCCATCATCGTCAACTCGTCGCGTGCGGTGCTGTATGCATCCAGCGGTGATGACTTTGAAGCCGCGGCGCGGCGCGTGGCCATGCAGACGCGGGACATGCTGGAAGCGGCAAAGCCCCAATAAAGGAGACCCGCATGTATGAACATTTGATTCTCAAAGAACAAGGCCGCCTGGTTGAAGTTCATTTGAACCGGCCCCAAGTTAGGCACGCCCTGTCTCGCGCCCTGATGCGCGAGATCACCGCCGTGGCGCGCGCCCTGAGCGATCGCACAGACATTGACGTGGTCATCCTGACGGGAGATATGCGCTGCTTTTCAGCGGGTGCTGATCTGAACGATGCGCAAGCCTGGGCCGACGACAGCTTGTCCACGGTGCAGCGGCGCGACATTGCGGGCACGGGTTTTCGGATGTGCAAGGCCTGGGAAGAAATGCCGCAAATCACCATCGCCGCCATCGAAGGCTATGCCGTGGGCGGCGGGCTGGCGCTGTCATTGGCCTGCGACTGGCGTGTGCTGGCGCAAGACGCCTTTGTGTCCTTGCCCGAAATCGCCTTGGGCATTCCGCTCACCTGGGGCACCATCCCCCGTTTGGTCAACCTGCTGGGCCCAGCCAAAGCCAAACGCTTGACCATCTTGTGCGAACGCGTGACTGCACCCGAAGCCTTGAGCCTCGGTCTGGTTGACTACACCTGTGACAAAGGCCAAGCCTTGATCCGCGCACAAGCCCTGGCCGCGCAAACCCTGGCCCAACCCGCCGCCACCCTGCGCATGAGCAAAGAATCGGTCAACGCGGCCGCCACAGCCTTGAATCACGCCACCTCGTACATGGCACACGACCAGATCGCGCTGGCCGCATCCAGCCCCGAGTCACGCGCTGCGCGGGATCAGGCTTTGCGTTGAAGCCTGCAAGCCATCCGCTTACAGGGTGAGATTGGGCAAAGCTTGGACTGTCCAAACAAACGCCCATTCAGGGCGCAATAGCCAACCTGACCATTCAACACTTTGTCATGCAATCGCGTGCCCTCTGCTGTCACCTAAATGCACCCCAGCCCTCTGGTCTTCGGTGCAGAATAGGTTTTTTTGATTTCAGGCAGACCATCCCATGCAACCATTCCACTTGGCTTTTCCCGTCACCTCTTTGGCCAAGGCCAGAGCGTTTTATGGTGAACTTTTGGGTTGTTCAGAAGGCCGCTCCAGTGAGCATTGGATCGACTTCAATTTTTATGGCCACCAAATCGTGGCGCACCTGAGCCCTTCAGAGGCGGGTCACCACAACACCAGCGCGGTGGATGGCGACAACGTGCCGGTGCGGCACTTTGGTTTGGTGATGGAGATGGGCCAGTGGGAGGCCATGGCCGACAAGCTCAAAAAAGCGGGCACTTCATTTGTCATTGAGCCGCACATCCGCTTCAAGGGCCAAGTGGGTGAACAGGCCACCATGTTCTTTTTAGACCCTTGCGGCAATGCGGTGGAGTTCAAGGCGTTTGCCAACCCCGAGAGCCTTTTCGCCAAGTAAACCTCAGCGCCTTTTTCAGGGTTTCAACGACTGCATCACTTGGGCGATGCAGTCGTTGGTTTTGGCGGCGTCAATCCACCGCATGATGCACACCAATTCCAGCACGGGATCTACCCAGGTGATGGATGAGCCCGCACCAATGGCAAACCACGAAGTGCGGGGTGCATCCTTGAACAAGGCGCCATCTTTGTTGAGCCAAATCAGGTAGCCGTAATAGGGCGCGATGTCGCAGGGTTGCTGCATCATCTTTAGCCATTGCTTGGACAAAATTTGTTGGCCTTTGAACTGGCCTTGCCCCATGAGCATCAGGCCAATCAGTGCCTGGTCCATGGCCGAGATGGACACGCCGCCTCCCCAGTGGCTGCCGCCCGGCACCGACATCATGCGTTGACCGTTGACCTCGGTCCAGCCTTGCTCGTAGCCCACCCATTGAAACGCGTCCGAACACCCCAGAGGTTGTCGGAAAAACTCTTCAAACACGTCGGGCAGCGGGCGCTTGAACAAATGCAGCAAGGCCAATGACAGTTGGTTGATCCGAACGTCGTTGTACTCAAACCGGGAGCCCGGCTCGCCCAGCGGTCTGGCATCGCCTTTGGTGCCGTCGGCTTGCCCGGTTTGGTAAGGCAGCCAACGGTAGCGGTCGACCTGCTCGGGAATGCCCAAGCAAGTGCCTTCCCATTCGCTGGTTTGCTGCAGCAAATGGTGCCAAGTGATGCGCGACAAACGTTCGCCCTCAAAGCCAATGCCGGGGCATTGTTGAACCACCGGCGAGTGGACGTCTTTCAACAACCCTTGGTCAAAAGCCAGACCGGCCAGCAAGGCCAGGTATGTTTTGGCCACACTGAAAGTCAGGTCGGCCTTGTGCGGCTCGCCCCATTGGGCCAGCAACTGGTGTTGGTGAAACAGAACCCCCGACACAGGCCCACGCCCATGGACCGGGCCATACAAGCGGTTGTAAGGCGGTGGGTCCACGTCGTGGATGCCCCAAGGCGGCGAGGTGTCACGCGACCAAGGGGTTTCGCACGACTGGATGAATTCAAGGGTCGATTCAAGTGAGGGGGTCATGTGCAAGCGCTTGTGGGTGAAGGGGGGTGGGGGGCTTTTAAGCGAGGGCTGCTTTGGCCGCTTGCTGTGACTTGTAGACCAGTTTGCGCGCCATGCTCCAGCGGTGGACTTCGCTTGGGCCGTCATAAATCCGGAAGGCGCGCATGTCCATGAAGATGCGCATCACGGGCGTGTCGGCTGTGACGCCCTGGCCACCCAGAATTTGCACGCAGCGATCGACCACGCGCCATTCGGCTTCGGAGCAGGCCACTTTGGCACGGCTCGATTCGAAGCCGCCTTTTTGGCCCTGGTCGAGCAGCCAGGCGGTGTACCAGATGTGCAGTCTGGCGGTGTGCAGGTCGATGTCGTTGTCGGCCAGCATGAAGCCCACACCTTCGTGTTTGGCCAGCGGTTTGCCAAAGGCGTGGCGGCGGCTGGCGTAATCCAGGGCGATGTCATGTGCGCGCCGCGCTTGACCCAGCCAGCGCATGCAGTGCGTCAGGCGTGCTGGTGCCAGCCGAATTTGTGCGTAACGAAAGCCCTGGCCCACTTCGCCCAGCACATCGGTGGCAGGCACGCGCACGTTGTCAAAACGCAGCACGCCATGGCCGCCGGTGAAGCAGTTGTCCATCGCGTCCATGCTGCGCTCCAGCGTGATGCCCGCTTTGTCCATGTCGGTCAAAAACATGGTGGCCGTGCCGTCTTCCATGCGGGCCATGACGATGACGTAATCCGCGCCATCAGCACCGGTGATGAACCATTTGAGGCCATTGATAAGGTAATCGTCACCATCGCGCACGGCGGTGGTTTTGAGCATGGACGGGTCAGCGCCCGCGCCGGGGTCGGGCTCGGTCATGGCAAAGCATGAGCGCGTGAGGCCCGCCGCCTGCGGGCGCAGCCAGCGCTCTTTTTGCGCGGGGGTGGCCACTTCTTCCATCAGGTGGATGTTGCCTTCGTCGGGTGCATGGATGTTGAGTGCCGTGGGCCCCAGGTTGGAGTAACCGGCTTCTTCAAACACCACCGCTTTGGCGATGTGGCTCAGGCCCAGGCCGCCCATTTCTTTGGATGCGTGTGGTGTGAGCAAGCCGGCTGCGCGTGCGCGCGCCACCAGCTCGCGGCGCAGGTCTTCGGATGGGCCGTGCAGGCCGTGGCGAGGGTCGCCCTCCAGCGGGATGACTTGCTCTGCAATGAACTGCCGTGTGCGCTCGCGCAGGGCTGCAATGTCCGGTGGGATGTCGAAGTTCATGGTCGAGTTTCCTCAAATCGTTGAACAGGGTTTCTTGAGGTCATTGGAAAGGCTGCAGCGGCCTCGCCCTGTCCGGCCCGTGACTGGGTGTCGCCTGGGTGTCTTCTCTTGTACTTGGAAGCGGCCTGTCATCTGTGTGGCATGCCCACGAACAGGTGAGTGCTAGTCTGTTCAAAATGGCTGTGAGGCCATGACATGCCCCTGACCAAAAAAGGAAAAACCATGAAGCTCTACACCGCCCACCGCGCGCCCAGCCCTCGCCGGGTGCTGATGTTTTTGATCGAGAAAAACATCGCTGGCATCGAGATGGTGAACATGGACCTGAACGGCGGCGAGCACCGCACGCCCGAATACCTGGCCAAAAGCCCGCTGGCCAAAGTGCCTGCGCTGGAGCTGGATGACGGCCGCGTGATCACCGAGACACGGGCGATCTGCACTTTGCTGGAGGGCCGCTTTCCCGAGCCCAACCTGATGGGCGTGGACGGCGACGAGCGCGGCTTCATCGAGATGGCCGACCGGCAGGTGGAGCTGTATCTGTTGGGCGGCATTGCCAACGCGATCCGTCACAGCCATCCGGGCTTGGCGGCTTTAGAGAAACCGCAGTTCCCCGAGTTTGGCCGCTCTCAGGCCGAGAAGGTGCGGGATGTGGCGCGGGGTCTTGACCAGCGCCTGCAAAGCCAGCCCTTCATCGCGGGCGAGCGTTTCACCATAGCCGACATCACCGCGTTTTGCGCGCTGGAGTTTGCGCGGGGCCTGATGAAGTTTGTGCCCGGCGACGAGGGCATGCACGCCTTGCAGGCCTGGCGAGATCGGGTCAACGAAAGACCGAGCGCGAAGGTCTGATCAGGTCTTCACAAAGCCCATGCGTTTGCTGACCTCGGCCGCGCAGGCTTTGATGGCGGTGGCTTCTTTGCCTTTCCAGGCGGTATCAAAGATGCCAGATGACCCCATCAGGGTGATGGACAAAACGATGTTGCCCGAATAGTCAAAAACCGGGGCTGCAAAAGCATTCACGCCGGGTGTCGGGTTGCTGATCGCGCGAGACAGACCGTGTCGGCGCACCTCGTCGAGTTTGAGTTTGATCTCGGCCGGTTTGAGCGGGCGGGCAATGTCCGGCCCGAGGCGTTTGAAATCTTCTTGCATGGACTCCTGGATCAACTGTTGCGGCAGATAGGCTGCAAAGATTCGCCCCGTTGAGGTGCCCGCCAAGGACATCACCGTGCCGGTGCGCAGGTTGACGTGCAGGGGATAAACCGGATCGATCAAACGCACGATCGTGGGCCCCAGGTTGCCCCAGACCGCCAGCGCTACGCTGTGCCGCGTCTGCTCGGCCAGGGCCAGGGCAAATGGTGTGGCTTCGCGCACGGTGTCCAGATTTTGCAGGCTTAACAGGCCCAGCTGAATGGCCGTTGGACCTAACCAGTAGTGGCCGGTGGTGCTGTCTTGCTTGACCAGCCCGATCTTGCCAAAACTCACCAGGTAAGGGTGGGCGCGGCCAGGTGGCATGCCCGCGGCGCGGGCCAAATCGCTCAGGGCCATGGGCCGACCCTGCGCGGCCAAGGCCCGCAGCAAAGTACCGCCGACCTCAATGGACTGTATGCCCCTGCGCTCTTTTTCGTCTTTTCCAACCATGTGTATCCATTACTTGTGCATAAAAAATTGAATTCGAATTTTGAACAATTATCAAATCATCGCGGCTGGGGTTAAACATTAACCTTTATTCCCCGGAGCTCTTTTTCGTCTTTTCTAACCATGTCCATCCATCACTTGTGTGCAACAACTCGAGTTCGAATTCTTAGCCGTTAGCAAATGATCGCTGCTGGGGTTAACCATTAGCCTATAAAAGAAGTTTTCGTCATACACTAATTTTTAACCAAGCCTTGGAGACTTCAAGATGATGAGCAGCCAGAGCCACGATGCGGAATTTGATGTGCTGGTCATTGGCACAGGGGCTTCAGGCATGGCCACTGCCGTAACCGCTGCCTCCCAAGGGCTGAAGGTTCTGGTGGTTGAAAAGGGCGCACTGTATGGGGGCACCACCGCCCGCTCCGGCGGTTGGCTTTGGGTGCCCGGCACGCACTTGGCCGCAGAGCAAGGCATTCATGAAACGCCCGGTGCGGCCAAGGCCTATCTGAAAGACCAAGGTGGCACGCACTATGACGAAGCGCGGGTGGATGCGTTTTTGGCAAACGGTCCCAAGGCCATCGAGTTTTTCACCAGCAAGACCTGCTTGCAGTTCGACATGCCGCCGGTTTTTCCCGACTACCACGCCGAAGCGCCAGGCGGCACGGCAGGCGGTCGCTCCATGGTCACGCGCCCCTTTGATGCCCGCCAGCTGGGAGACAAAGTCAAGACCCTGGCCCCTCCCGTGCCTGAGTTGACGGTGTTCGGCATGATGCTCGGTTCTGGCAAAGAACTCTGGCATTTCTTGCGGGCCTTCAAATCGGGCGAGTCCTTTCTCTATGTGGCCAAGCGCTTCGGCTTGCACTTTCTCGATGTGCTCCGCCACGGCCGTGGCATGACCTTGACTAATGGCAATGCGCTGGCGGGCCGTTTGGCCAAGGCTGGTATGGATCTGGGCATTCCGGTGTGGCTCAACAGCCCAGCAAAGAAATTGATCATGCAAGGCGACAGCATTGTGGGTGCCGTCATAGAGCATGAGGGTCAAAGTGTGGAGGTCCGTGTCCGGCGGGGTGTGGTGCTGGCGGCTGGCGGCTTTCCGCATGACATCGAGCGGCGCAAGCAGTTGTTTCCTCACGCCCCGACAGGCCGTGAACATTTCACGCCATCACCAACGCTCAACACCGGCGATGGTGTGCGTTTGGGTGAAAGTGCCAAGGGTTGGTTGGACCCCACCATTCCCAATGCAGCGGCGTGGTGCCCCACTTCGCTGGTGCCTCGGTCAGATGGCAGCACCGGCGTGATGCCCCACTTTATTGACCGTGCCAAACCGGGTGTGATTGCGGTGGCCGCAGATGGACTCCGGTTCAGCAATGAAGCTTTCTCATACCATGACTTTGTGCAAGACTTGGTCAAGGCCTGCAAGCAAAGAAACCTGGGCGAAGTGATGTGTTGGCTCATTTGCGATCACCACCACTTGCGTGAATATGGCTTGGGCGCGGTGGCCAAGTTTCCTTTGCCAATCGGCAGGCATTTGCGCTCGGGTTACCTCAAGCGGGCCGACACCTTGGCGCAGTTGGCGCAGACCATTGGGGTGCCCGAGCAAGCACTGACCCAAGAGGTGGCCATGTTCAACCGGGATGTGCCCAGTGGCGTGGACTCCCAATTTGCAAAGGGCAGCACTGCCTACAACCGCTATCAGGGTGACTCGCTGGTTCAGCCCAATCCCTGCATGGCCCCGATTGCGCAAGGTCCGTTTTACGCCATCCGTGTGGTGGTGGGTGAAATCGGAACCTTTGCTGGGCTGCTAACCGATGCGGCTTGTCGCGTGCTGACGCAGGACAGACAAGTTGTTCCCGGTCTTTACGCGGTAGGCAATGATGCGGCCAGCGTGATGGGTGGCAACTACCCTGGTGCGGGCATTACCCTTGGGCCAGCCATCACCTTTGGATACGTGGCCGGTATGCAGTTGGCATCTGGCGCATCTGTGATCTCGCGGTGATCGGCATGCAGATCTCAGACCACATCGCACCCAAAATTTTGCAAGGCCGACTGGCCTTGGTTACTGGTGGTGGTCAAGGCAATGGGCAGGCCATTGCCCTTGGGCTGGCACATGCCGGCGCCCGCGTCATCGTCACCGACCTGAATGAAGTCAACGCCCAGAAGGTGGCGCAAGACATTCGCCAGCAAGGCTGGCAGGCGTGGGCCTTCCGGCAGGATGTGACCGATGAGGCTGCCAACCTGGCCTTGGCCGAGCGGGTTTTGCGTGATATTGGCCCGATCGACATCCTGATCAACAACGCGGGCATCATCATTCGGGAGGGGGTTGACAGCCCCAACGCGGTGAGCAATCTGGCGCTGATGCTCAAGGTCAATGTGATGGGCTCTTTCATTCCTGTGCACAGCTGGTTGCCCGCCTTGCGTGCAACAAAGGGTTGCATCATCAACTTGGCCTCGATTGCGGCAACGGCAGGTTTGGCAGGCACCATGGGCTACTCGCCTTCCAAAGGGGCCGTCAAGCTCATGACGCAGGCCCTGGCCGTGGAGCTGGCCGATGACGGCATCCGTGTCAACGCATTGGCCCCGGGGGTCATAGAAACCCCCATGACAGCCCCCACACGTGAAGCACCGGAAAAGCTGGCCAGGTTCATGCAACGCACCCCCATGAAGCGTGTGGGTCAAGTGCAAGAGTTGATTGGCCCCATTGTTTTTCTGGCTTCCGACATGGCCTCCTATGTGACAGGTGTGACCCTGCCCGTGGATGGTGGATTTCTCGCGGGCTGAGCCCGCACACAGTTCCCGTAAGCGCTTTCAACGAGCAACCTGCTCACAACAAAAGGAGACAACCATGAAACTTTCTTCTCTCTTTCAACGCAGCCTGCTGGCTGCAAGTCTGGTGGTAGCCAGCTTGGCGCAGGCCCAAGACATCAAGCTTGGCTACAACGGTGACTTGTCGGCGTCACCGTCAGCCCAAAGTGGGCATGCTGCGGTTCTGGGCATGCAGGCCGCCATGGAGGACATCAATGCAGCGGGGGGCGTTTTGGGGCGTAAACTCGTGCTGGTCACTCGGGATGACATGTCGCAGCCACCGAAGTCGATCCAGAACATGAGCGAGTTGATCGACAACGAAAAAGTGGTTGCAGTGTTTGGTCCGACCAACTCGGGCAACGCCATGGCCTGGAAGCACATTCCCAATCAGAAAAAGATTCCGGTGATCGGCAACGTGGGCTCGGGCACCGACATCACCAAGCCCATGAGCGCGGGCGCAGACAACTACATGTTCCGTGTCTCCATGGTTGATCGTGATCAGGTCGGCGCCTTGATGGCTTACGTGAAAAACAACAGCGCCTCCAAAGTTGTGGGCCTGATGGCGGAGACGACCGGCTACGGCCAAGGCGGTCTCAAGGACATGCAGGAAATTGCCGCATTGCAGGGCCTCAAAATTGTGGCCACCGAGCGCTTTGCCGTGGCCGATACCGACATGACGTCGCAGCTCAACAAAATGAAGTCGGCCAACGTGGACACCGTTGTGGTGTGGGCGCAAGGCACACCCATTGCCCAACTGATGCGCAGCATGGAGAAGATCAACTACTTCCCCACCACACTGACCTCGTGGGCCGCAGACAACATCACTTTCTACGATGCGGCAGGCAAGACACTGGCCAACAAACCGATCTTCATGCGGACCGTCAGTGAAAGCAAAAATCCTGTGCAGCAAAAATTGTTTGACCGCATTGGCGGCAAGCTCAAGGCGCCCAGTTCTTTCTCGTTTGCCTTGCATGGTTACGACTCGGTTCAGTTGCTCGCTGCAGGCATCAAGCAGGCCAACAGCGTGGATGGCGCTGCCATCAAGAACGCACTGGAAGATCTGCGCGCGCCTGTGCAAGGTGTGCTCAAGACCTACAACAAACCTTTTAGCAAAACCCAGCGTGAAGCGCTGACTGCACCTGACTTCGTTTGGATCAAATGGAACGACGGCCGCTTGGAGCCCTACAGCGATCCAGTCATCAAGGGCTTGTCGCAGTCTGACTTCAAGTACTGAGCTGGACTTGGTCCTTTCATTGACCCCGTGCCCTCACGCCAAGGCGTGAGGGGCGAATCGGAAAACGCATGGACGTCGCATTTTTACAGGCACTTATCAGCGGCTTGGCTGTCGGCAGTGCCTATGCCTTGGTCGCGCTGGGTTTCAGCGTGACTTTCACTACCACCCGCACGCTGAATTTTTCACACGGAGAATTTGTCTCTGCGGGTGCTTTCATCGGCATGAGTGTCTTGCTGCTGGTTGTGGGCAAGCCGCTGACCTCGACCTCTTTCAGCGGCATGCAGCCTGGCGCCATGGGGCAGTTGCTGGCCCTGTTGGGAGCCCTTGCGGGTATGGGCCTGATTGGCTGGCTGTTGTTTGTGCTCGGGGTGCGACCTTTTGCTCGCCGTCCGGGCATGGCATGGGTCATGAGCACCCTTGGCTTTGGCGTGATCTTGCAAAGTGTGGGCTTGGCCATCTGGGGCCCCAAGCCGGTGGTGGTGCCCAGTCCGGTGGGGGATGACGTGATCCGTCTGTTGGGTGTGGGCGTCCGTCCGCAAGAGTTGTTGATGCTGTTGGTGGCCGTGGTGGTCATGCTGGTGTTTGACCATGTCATGCGTCGCACCGTGGTGGGCAATGCGATGCGCGCCGTTGCACACAATCCGGGGGTGGCCAGCCTGATGGGCATCAATGTCAATGCCATGATGATTGGTGCGTTTGTTGTGAGCTCGGCTTTGGCGGGCTTGTCGGGGTTCATGCTGGCCCCTATTGCCCAGGCTTCCCTTTACATGGGGCTGGCGGTCGGACTCAAGGGTTTTTCTGCCGCCATGATTGGTGGATTGTCCAATGCACGGGGTTGTGTGATGGGCGGATTTTTGTTGGGTGTGTTGGAGTCGTTTGTGAATTTATGGTCCGCACAATGGCGTGAAGTCGCTGTCTTCGCGCTGGTGATTCTGGTGCTGGCTTTCAGACCTACGGGACTGTTTGGCAGCAAAGTGGTGGAAAAGGTATGAAAGCCCTGCCCAACACCGCAGCAGCAATTGTGCTGACCGTGCTGCTGGCCGCAGGTGTGGGCCTGCTCAGCAACGATTACTACCTGCGCATCGCGTTCATGATCTGCGTCTATTACCTGTGCGGCGCTGGCATGAATGTGCTGGTGGGCTATGCCGGACAAAAGTCGTTGGGCCAGGCAGGCTTGTTTGCAGCAGGGGCTTACGCTGTGGCCTTGCTGACGATCAAGACCGAGATGAACCCTTGGTTGGCGCTGGCTTTGTCTGCTGTGGTGGCCGGTGTGGCTGGGGTATTGATCGCTTTGCCTTCACTGCGTGTCAAAGGGCCGTATCTGGCCATGGTGACACTGGCCTTTGGTGTTGTGGTTGAAAAAATCGTGACCGAATGGACAGATGTCTTTGGTGGTGCCAGTGGCTTGTTTGGCATCCGTCCGATCACCTGGAACGGTGCGCCACTCGATATGCAGCAATGGGTCTGGCTGGGGCTTTGTTTGTCATTGATAACGCATTTGTTGCTGCGCAATTTGATGGAGGGGCGCGTAGGCCGTGCGCTCTTGTCATTGCAGGCCGATGAAATCGCGGCGGCCTCGGTGGGTGTACGTGTTTACCGTGCCAAGGTGATGGCCTTTGTGGTGGCGGCCATCACGTGCGGCATTGCGGGTGCTTTGGTGGCGCAGCAAAACCAATACATCAATTCGGACTTCATCACGGTTCATCTGTCGATCTTCATTTTGCTGCTGGTGCTTTTTGGTGGTGTGGGCTCGCTGTATGGGCCCATGGTCAGCGCCTTGTTGCTCACGGTGATTGATGCGGCATTGGCGTCCTGGCCCTCTGTGCAGCATTTCCTTTATGGCGCGCTGCTGCTTTTTGCGTTGTACGTGATGCCCGGCGGCGTGATGGGGGTGTGGGGTGCCTGGCGCAAGCGCAGACAGACGCCTGTGTCGCCGCAAGCAACGGTCATGACCGGCGACCTTCAGTTTTCGCGGGGTGGACCAGGGGCCTTGCTTCAGGTGCAAGGCATTTGCAAGGCCTATGGGGGTGTCAAAACAGCGCAAGATGTGTCGTTCAGTTTGCAGCGAGGCCATGTGCATGCCTTGATCGGCCCCAACGGCGCGGGCAAGACCACCATGATCAACATGCTCACGGGCATCGTGGCGCCAGATGCGGGCGTGATTGAATTTGCAGGGCGCAATGTGGTGGGGCTGCAAGCCCACGAAATTTGCACGCTGGGCATGGGCCGCACATTTCAAAACTTGCGCTTGTTCGGTGATTTGTCGGTGCTTGACAACGTCATGCTCGGGCGTCACAGCCGCATGCGCAATGGCTTTTTTGCTTCCTTGCTGGCCTTGCCATCATCGCGGGCTCAAGAAGAAGCAGCGCGCTGCCATGCATTGGCGTTGCTGCAGCTGGTGGGCTTGCTGCACCTGGCGAATGCATCGGCGGGCAGCTTGCCTTATGGTTTGCAACGCCGCGTGGAGTTGGCTCGTGCGTTGGCCACAGACCCGCAGCTGTTGCTGCTCGATGAACCCGCAGCGGGCCTCAATCCGCAGGAGACGGCAGAGCTTGGCGAATTGCTGGTGCGCATCAGCCGCATGGGGCTGAGCATTTTGATGGTGGAACACCACATGGACTTGGTCATGCGCATTTCGGACCATGTGATCGTGCTGGATTACGGCATCAAAATCGCCGAGGGTGCACCCGCGCACATCCAGCGAAATGCGAGGGTGATCGAGGCCTATCTGGGTGGTGAGTCGCCCGATACTCTGGCGCCCGTGAGAGGACAAGATGCTGAAAATTGAATCGATTGAAATGGCTTATGGCGCCATCGATGCGGTCAAAGGCGTAACGCTGCACGTCAAGGCCGGTGAGGTGGTGGCGATCATCGGCGCCAATGGTGCGGGCAAGAGCACTTTGCTCAAGGGCATCGTGGGACTGGAGCCCATCGCGGCAGGGCAGATCTTCATCCATGGACAAGATTGCACACACATGCCCGCCCACCTGCGGGTGGGCGTGGGTGTAGCGCTCGCACCTGAGGGGCGCGGTGTTTTTCCTGACCAGACAGTGCAGGAAAACCTGATGCTGGGGGCCTACAGCTTGCGCAAAGACCCGGCCCGCATAGCGGTTCTTATGGGGCGGGAGTTTGAACGCTTTCCGCGCTTGGCTGAACGTTGCCATCAGATGGCCGGCACCTTGTCGGGGGGCGAACAACAAATGCTGGCCATTTCACGCGCACTCATGAGCGAGCCCCAGTTGCTGTTGCTGGACGAGCCCTCACTGGGTTTGGCGCCCTTGATCATTGCCGAGATTTTCAAATCGATCCGTGCACTGGCTGACGCTGGTTTGACCATCTTGCTTGTGGAGCAAATGGCCAACCAAGCCCTGGCCGTTGCCCACCGCGCTTATGTGCTGGAAACTGGCCACATCACGCTCGAAGGCAGCGGGCAAGAGTTGCTGCACAACCCAGCTGTTCGTGCCGCGTATCTGGGATCGCATTGAGCACTCGCCCTGTGCTGGGCAAGCGGTCACCCCGCAATTGTTGGATAGCGCACCTCGGTTTGAGGGTTGGCTTCACCCCGACTTGAGGGATGGCGTCACCCTGGCTTGAGGGATGGCGTCACCCTGGATTTGATCCGGGGTCCATGCTTCGTGTGCCATGGATGCCGGATCAAGTCCGGCATGACACGATTTTTTGTCCAGCATGACAAAGCCAAGGACAAGCTTCAGCTGAACACGCCGCCGTAGTCTTTGCGCAGGTCGTTTTTCTGCACCTTGCCGGTGCCGCCCACGGGCAGCGATTCGAGGAAGACCACATCGTCGGGCACCCACCACTTGGCGACTTTGGTGGCCAAGAAGTCGAGGATTTCTTGCTTCTCCACGGCTTGGCCGGGCTTGCGCACAATGAACAGCAGGGGGCGCTCGTCCCACTTGGGGTGCTTGACGCCAATCACGGCAGCCATGGCCACGGCCGGGTGACCGATGGCGGCATTTTCCAAGTCGATCGAGCTGATCCACTCGCCACCGGTCTTGATCACATCTTTGGTGCGGTCGCGGATCTGCATGGTGCCACTTGCGTCGATGGTGGCAATGTCGCCGGTGGGGAACCAGCCGTCCACCAGCGCGGTTTTCTCGGCTTTGAAGTAGCGCTCCACGATCCACTGGCCGCGCACCATCAGCTCACCTTGTGAGGTGCCGTCGCGTGGCAGGGTCGCGCCGTTTTCATCCACGATTTTGATCTCGATGCCCGAGACAGTTTTGCCTTGCTTGGCCACGATGGCATGTTGCTCAGCAGCGGGGCGCAGGCGGTCAGCGCGGCTCAGGTTGCTCATGGTGGCCACAGCGGTGGTTTCGGTCATGCCCCAGCCGTGGCGTACTTCCACGCCATAGGTGTCCATGAATTTGGCGATCAGCGCCATCGGCATGGCCGAGCCGCCCACGCAGGTGCGCTTCATGTGGGCAAAGCGCAAGTTGTTTTGCTCGACGTGCTGGATCAGGCCCATCCAGATGGTGGGCACGCCCGCGCTGATGGTGACCTGCTCGGTGTCCATCAGCTCATACAAACTGGCGCCGTCGAGCTTGGGGCCAGGCAAAACCAGTTTGGTGCCCGCCACCAACGCGGCATAGGGGATGCACCAGGCGTTGATGTGGAACATGGGCACCACGGGCAGCACAGTCTCTTGCGTGGAAAAGCCCAGCACATCGGGCAGGCAAGCGGTAGTGGCGTCCAGCACGATGGCGCGGTGTGTGTACAGCACGCCCTTGGGGTTGCCGGTGGTGCCCGAGGTGTAGCACAGCGCAGCGCCTGTTTGATCGTCCAGCTCGGGCCAGTCAAAGGTGTCAACGTGGCCCGTGATCAGGCCTTCGTAGTCCTGCACGCTCACACCGTCGATGGTGGGCGTGTTGGCTGCGTCGGCCAAGCACACCCAGGCGCGGACCTTGGGGCAATGCGCGGCAATGCCTTTGACCAACGGCGCAAATGTGGCGTCAAACAGCACCACTTCGTCTTCGGCGTGGTTGATCACATAAATCAGTTGCTGTGGGTGCAGGCGCGGGTTGCAGGTGTGCATGACCATGCCGCTGCCCGAGACGGCGTAATACGCTTCCAGGTGGCGGTGGTTGTTCCAGGCGATCGAGCCGACCGCGCTGCCCAACTTCAGGCCCATCTGCGCCAAAGCGTTGGCCAGCTGGCGCGAGCGTTTGGCGGTCTCGGCATAGGTGGTGCGGTGCAGTGGGCCGTGCGTTTCACGTGAGACGATTTCCGTCTCGCCAAATTGCGCGGCGGCGTGTTCGAGGATGCCCGAAATAAGCAGGGGGCGGTTCATCATGAGGCCGGATGTGGTCATGGTGGTGTGTCCTGAAAGTTAATGATTGTTGTAGGTCGGCGGCTTTAGCCCCGACATGGTGAGCTTGGGCGCATGTCGCATGTCGGGGTTAAACGGAGCTAAGGCCACCGACCTACCGAATTCAGA
This sequence comes from Limnohabitans sp. Rim8, assembly GCA_945897795.1. GTDB lineage: Bacteria > Pseudomonadota > Gammaproteobacteria > Burkholderiales > Burkholderiaceae_C > Limnohabitans_A. The sequence goes on from CAMDFT010000002.1 coordinate 54,722, forward strand.
CCAGCGCCGCATAAACCAGGTCGCGGAACAGGGGCCGATAGTAATCCCTTTGGTTGGGTGCCTGGACCATCAGCATGGCGTAGAGGTCGAGCGTCGGGTCCACAAAAAAGGTGGTGCCCGCGATGCCGCCCCAGTAATACAAACCCACCGAGCCGGGCACAGGCGACAGACCCAATTGCGTGCGCACCGCAAACCCGAGGCCAAAGCCGTGGCCCGGCGGAAGCAAGGTGCCGTTGGCCGGGATACCGCCCAAATGGTCGGCCGTCATGTAGTCCACTGTGTGGGGACCGAGCAGGCGCACGCCATCCAATTCCCCACGGTTGCGCAGGCATTGCAAAAAGCGGGTGTAGTCCATGGCGGTGGACATCAGACCGCCGCCGCCGGCTTCCAGGACGGGCACCTGACGGGGTTCGAGCACCTTCATGGGCACACCGCCATCGGGGTCGTGCGCAAAGGGCTCGGCAATGCGGTGCTGATGCTCAGGTGGTACGGAAAAGCCGGTGTCCACCATGCCCAATGAGCCAAAGATTTCGGCTTGCAAGAATGCGCCCAAACCTTGCCCGCTGACCATTTCGACCAGCCGACCCAGCACATCCGTGGCGCGGCTGTAGGCCCACACGGTGCCGGGCTGGAACTGCAGCGGCACAACAGCCAGCGTTTGCGAAAACTCGGCGTTGGTCCGCTCGCGTGAGGCGATATTGACCTGTCCATACTTTTGTTGCACAGCCGAGTCGCCCAAAAATTCATACGTCAGACCCGCCGTGTGGCGCAGCAGGTCTTGCACTGTGGCAGCTTGCCGCACCGGCTCCAACCCGCTGGCCGTGGCCACCTGCTGGTTGGCATACTCGGGCAACCAGCGGCTGACCGGGTCGCTCAAGAGCAACTGCCCACGTTCCACCAACATCATCACCGCCACCGACACCAGCGGTTTGGTCATGGAATAAATGCGGAAGATGCTGTCGGTTTTCATGGGCGTGCCGGTGCCGGGGTCTTGCTGGCCCACGGCCTCAAACAAGCCGATCTGGCCGCGCCGGGCGATCATGGCCACGGCACCGGGCAACCTGCCACTGTCCACTTCACGGCGCAGCACATCCATCAGGCGCTGCGTGCGATCGGGGCAAAGGCCCACGACAGCAGGTTGTGCGTGGGCAAGAGGGGTGAACGTCATCGGGTGCTCCAAAACAAACACGTTTTTACAGCAGTCCCTGCGGTTGATGTATCACCTAAAGCAACCGAGGCAGCCAAATATCTGTGCTGAAGTCCGGGGTGTGGCAAGGTGCTGTGTCGAGCAAATGCACACTACTGTATGAAAAAACCGTTTTATCAGGCGCCCAGCCCACGCTGATTTACCCAACTATTGCCGAGCACTTCAAGACCTGGTTTGAGCTGGCCAGCGTGAGCCAGTTCGACGGCCAAGGCGATCCCCAAACGCCCAAGCCGGCCAGTGGGATCGATGAGACCGTTGTGGCCCAGGCACAGACAGATTGGCGCCGTCGCATCCTGCGCGCCTTCGTGGGCCGGGACTTGCCTCCGGTCAGTCGAGCTTGACGGCTGCTTCGCGGATGACCCGACCCCAACGTTCATAGTCGGAGCGCACCTTGGTCGTGAAGTCGGCGGGCGTCATGCCCCCGTAATCCAGTCCACTCTCGAAAATGAACTTGCGGAACTCAGGCGTATTGACAATACGTGCGATTTCCTTGTGCAGTGTCGCCACGATCTCCGGCTTCATGCCGCCCGGCCCGAAAAAGGCGATCCAGCCGTCGATGCCGAAATCGAGCCCGGCCTCTTGGAAGGTCTGCAGGTCCGGCAGCGACGGGATACGTTTTTCCGTGGCAGCCGCGATCAATTTCGTACGCCCGCTCTTGGCGCTGGCGCTGGCGGTGGTGGGGCCGTCGAAGAACATGTCGATGCGCCCGGCATACAGGTCCTGGTTGGCCTGCGCCGGACCCGGGTAGGGGATGTGGGTGACGTCGATGCCGGCGACCCGCTTAAGGAACTCGATGTTCAGATGTCCCGTTGTGCCGATGCCGTACGACGCGACATTGAGTTTGCCCGGGTTACGTTTGGCGTAGTCGACCATCTCGCGCACCGAGGAAAACGGCGCATCCTGACGCGCCACAAGCACGGTGCCGCCCAATGAGCCCGGCGTGATGGGCGTGAAGTCCTTAAAAAGGTCGTAGGGCGGTGTCGCATACAGGTGTGGCATCTGCGTCATCGCTGCGACGGTGTAGAGCAGTGTGGAGCCATCAGGCGCCGCCTTCGCCACTTCACGCGTGCCCACCAGCGTGCCGGCGCCCGGTTTGTTGTCGACGATGACCGGCACGCCCAGTGCGTCGGCCAATGCGACTGCGATGCGCCGCGCCTGCAGGTCGGTGCCGCCACCGGGCGTGAACGGAACAACGATGCGGATGGGCTTGCTTGGTTTCCACTGGGCGTTGACCGGCGCGCTACACGCCAGGGCCAGGGCCAGCGCGGTGAATAAGCTCTTCAATAACGAGGGCATGGACGGATCCTTGGTTGGCATCGCGCGACCAACGGGCCGCGAAACGAGCTGGCAAAATACGGCGTTCGCGCAGATCGTTATTGACCATGCGTGCCAAAGAATTGCCGGATTGCGCCATGGGCCGCAGACTGTCAGCGCACTTGGCGCGCGGTCCACCGCTGTGGGCGGAATGTGGTGATGTGCAGATGGGGGACGGGGCGCAAATCGAGCCAGCAGACGGGCATCTGGCGAACAGCGCATTTTGGCGGTGGATCGGCCAGGCAAGGCCTTCATGTGGGCGCAGCAAGGGTTTCGACATGGGCCAAAGAATTCGCGACCAGTGGTACCGGATGCGCGACGAGAAGCTCTAGGCGATGCGTTTTGCCTGTTTGGGGGGGTAGAACCTGATTTTCAGACAGAAGAGGTCGGTAGTCCCCATCATTGCCCATTAGTTTGCTAAGTAAAAAATAGCATTCAGTTCGAGTTGTTCAGTGGCGCGCCTGACCATCCTTCGGCCCAACCAGACAACTGACGCAAGAAAACGCAGGGGTCGCCATCGGTGGTGCAACACGTTGCGGCTATCGGCCGATAGCGGTTGGCAGACGTTGGCGCTGTCAAGTCAATGCCTGTCAAATCGATGCCAGCCAAGTCCATGCGCGTTGCCGGAAGCAAGCGCGTTCGACTGGGCGATGCGACTGCTGCAGGTCCGTCGATATGCTGCGTTGCGAGAGAACTCGCCAAAGGCGTGGGCAACAGATGCAGTTCACCTTCAAACACCGTGCCGGCCACGCGCACGTCTTTGAGCCCTTTTGCGCCCAGCGCATGCGGGTCATCCAGCAAAACGGTGAAGTCGGCTTTTTTGCCCGCCACGATGGAGCCAATCTCATGGTCGAGATTCAGCCCGAAGGCGGCATCGATAGTGATGCCGCGCAGTGCCTGCTCCAGACTCAGGCACTCCTGGGGCGACACGGTTCGCCCTGATTGGGTGGTGCGTGTGGCTGCGCACCAGGCCAGCAGCAGCGGCTCCATCGGGGCCATCATGAAGTCAGAATGAAACGAAACCCGCATGCCATGTCTGACCATGGAGCCGGCCCGCACAATCTGGTCAGCCCGTTCCTGGCCCAATCCCAGCTTGGCGTAACCGTCTGCCAGGGCGTGGATGTAGTAAGCGTTGACCGACGCGTGTGCCCCCAGCGCTGCCATGCGCCGCGACTGCGCATTGGTGTGAAAGCCCACGTGGTGCATCATGAAGCGCGCATCGAACCGCGGCTTGCGATCCTGCGCGGCAGACAGTGCCGTCAACACGGAATCCATGCCTGCATCGCCATTCACGTGCACATGAATTTGGTAGCCGGCATCCCAAAAAACTTCCACGCCCTTGGCCAAAACTTCAGGCGACATCAGCCATTCCCCGTGATGCCCGTCGATGTAACCTGGCGGGTTCATCATCATCAATTGGGAAAACATGGCGCCGTCGGCGAACAGCTTCACGGCCTTTGAAAACTTGACGCGTCGGCTCTCACGCTTGCGCAGTGCTTCAATCGCGACCAGCCCTTGGGCAAACGGTGGGCACTCGGTCGGCAAGCCCATCACCTGCTTGCCAATAGCCCGGTTGGACGCGCTGCGGGCATCAGCAATGTTGATGATGCGCAGGGGGCGTTCTGGCTTTTCAATGCAGGCCTCCAGCGCGGCAAACTCGTATTCGGCCCCCATGGCACCAAATAGCATGTCGCCAGCCGTGGTGATGCCGCCCTGATGCATCAGTTCTGCCGTCACGTTCAAGCCCCGGTGGTACCACTCTGGGCGCAACAGATAGGGCATCAAACGGCCCATCACCAACTTGTTGCCAGTCTCGAAAAAGTGACCCTTCGCCAGGTTGATCTGCGGGTGGTTCCCGACCAGTTCCTGGGTTATGCCCAGCTTGTCAAGGGCGGCAGTGTTCAGGTAGGTTTCATGAAACGACCGCTGCCACAAAATCACAGGACGATCCGGGCACAGCAGGTCGAGCTCGGTGCGGGTCCAACGCCCATGTTCTGACGGCTGGTAGCCAAAGCTGATGAACCAGTCGGCCTTGTCGGTGCGGGCAGCCAGGCGTTCTTTGAGCAGTTCTAGGTAGCGCTCGGGCGTGTTGGCGGCCGGGGCCATTCGCCCGCCTTCCATGCGCCATGCCTCGGGCGCAATGATTTCCATGGGGGTGAGCAGGGCACCCAAAAACGGGTGAACATGGTTGTCGATAAAGCCCGGCATCAGCACCATGTCCTTCAGGCGCTCGTCCACCACCACCTCGCGGCCTGCGCGCCACGGCGCCATGGATGCCAAATCGCCCACGGCAACGATTCGGTCGTCAATCACGCCGACTGCCGTGGCGGTTGGCAGAGACTCGTCCATCGTCAAGATTTGTCGGGCAATGAATATGCGCAAAACGCCAGGGCGGGTGGCCGCATCAGAGCTCATCTCGATCGCGGAGTTTGAGGCAGATGTCATGGGGCGATTCCTCAAGATTTGGTGCGTTCATGGGTGGGGTCGTACCACGGGCCGAGCTGGGCCAGAGCGCTTACGCGGCGCTCTGCCACACCAATTTCAAATTGTGTAGCGCGAAGAACTTCAGCCGTGATGGGCACCTCCAGCGTCACGTAGCCCATGCCCAATGAGGCTTGAACCCGGTGGCCGTACATGCCAGAGGTCACCACGCCTACAGCCACGCCGTTGGCAAAAATTGGCTCCTCGTGGACCAGCAATTCGGCGGGGTCAGCCATCTTGAATTGCACCAGGCGTTTTTTGGGTGGGCCTTGTAATTTTTGTGCCAGAACTGCATCACGGCCGATGAATCCGCCGGGCTTGTCGAGCGCGCAGGTAAAGCTCAGCCCAGCTTGGGCTGGCGTGTCTTGCATGCCGATGTCGTGCCCCCAATGCCGGTAGCCTTTTTCGGTGCGGCAGGCGTTGATGGCATGAAACCCGGCCAGCTTGAGGCCATAGGCATCGCCTGCTTGCAGGATCCGGTCAAACACGTGCAACGCAAATTCGGCGGGAATGTACAACTCCCAACCCAACTCGCCCACATAGGTAATGCGGCTTGCCCGCACCACGGCATAGCCGATCTCGATCTCGACGGAAGTGCCAAACGCAAAGGCTTGGTTGCTAAGGTCCGCCCCACTCAGCTCGTACAACAGGGCGCGTGATTTGGGTCCCATCAACCCCAGCATTGGCAGGCCAGAGGTCACATCGGTCACCGTGCAAAAAGCATCGGCGGGGGTGTGTTCAATCAAGTAGGCCAGATCCCGAATATGCGACGAGACGGACGTCACCACTAAAAAGCGGTCCATCGCCAAACGGGTCACGGTGAGGTCGGCCTCGATGCCGCCGTGCTGGTTCAGCCATTGCGTGTAAACAATGCGGCCGATGGGCACATCCACATTGGCCGTGCTGATGCGGTTCAACACCTCGCAGGCATCACGGCCCTGCACCATGAATTTGGCCATGGACGACTGGTCAAACAAGGCCACGCCATCTCGCACCGCCTCGCATTCGGCGGCGGTATTGGCAAACCAGTTGGCGTGGCCAAAACTGTACTCATAGCGGGGGGTAGAGCCCGGCGTGTCATACCAGTTGGCGCGCTCCCAGCCGCTGAGCTCACCCATGCAGGCACCTTGCGCGATCAGCCGGTCATGAAAGGCCGTGCGTCTGGCCCCGCGAGCGGTTTCAAACTGGCGAAACGGCCAATGCATGGCATACAGTAAGCCCAGGCTCTCGGTGGTGCGGTCCTTCAAGTAAGCCCGAGTTCCTTGGCAGGGGTGCATTCGGCGCACTTCCATGCCGGGGATGTCGATCGGCACGTGTCGGTCCTGAATCCACTGGGCCAGCACCTTGCCCGCCCCACCCGAACTTTGAATGCCAATCGAATTGAAACCGCAAGCGACAAACAGATCACGCACTTCAGCGGTTTCACCCAGCAAGTAGCGGTCATCAGGCGTGAAGCTCTCAGGGCCGTTAAACCAGGTGGCAATGCCGGTGGTTTGCAGAACCGGAACGCGTTCCATCGCTTTGCGTAAGACGGGCTCGAAGTGATCAAAGTCTTGGGGTAGTTCGTCAAAGCAAAAGTCTTTGGGTATGCCATTGAGGCCCCAGGGCTTGGCCACCGGCTCAAACGCGCCCACCAGCAATTTGCCAGCGTCTTCTTTGTAATAGGCCCATTCGTCAGGCACGCGCAAAACCGGTAAATTTTTGGGCACGGTGGCAATCGCTTCAGTGACGATGTAGAAGTGTTCTGCCGCTTGCAAGGGCAGCCGGATGCCGTGCGAGCGGGCGATCCAGTGACTCCACATGCCTGCGGCCAGCACGACAGTGCCAGCGCGCAATTCGTGCACTTCGCCGTTGGTGTTGGCAGAGCGCACCTTGGCACCCACAGCGCGGCCGTTTTCGACCAGAATGTCGGTCACTTCGCTGTCCTCAAAAATGAGTGCGCCACCTTGTTTGGCGCCTTTGGCATAGGCCATAGTGGTGTCCACCGGGTTGGTCTGGCCGTCATTGGGCGTCCAAAGTCCTCCAACCACCCCCTTGCCCGAGAGCAAAGGATATTTGGCCAGCACATCGCTGGGCGTCAAGAACTCAACCTCGACACCAAAGGCGCGCCCCATTGCCCCGGTGCGCTTGAACTCTTCAAAGCGGGCTTCGTTTAAGGCAACCGCCACCGAGCCGTTTTGCTTGAACCCGGTCGCCTGCCCGGTTTTGGCCTCCAGTGTTTTAAGCAGTTCCGACGTGTATTTGGCCAACTCGGTCAGCGTGCGGGTGGCGCGCAACTGCGGCACCAACCCGGCGGCATGCCAGGTCGTGCCGCAGGTAAGCTGTCGGCGTTCCAGCAACACCACATCCTTGATGCCAAGCAGGGTCAGGTGATACGCGACTGAGCAACCAATAATGCCGCCGCCAATGATGACGACATCTGTTTTGGCAGGAATGGGTTTCATGGGCGGCTGCACTTTCGGTCGTTCAAGTTCATGCAATGTACTGTTGGCCGTTCTTGTCGACTTGATGAAAAGTGACTGCCTATTGATGAATCACGCCTTTACCCGATCGCGCAGAAGTGGCAGGCCGGGTCGGCTGGCCTGGCGATCGGCACCGGGTGTCTCGTGATATTGCTGTCGATAGGCGCGGCAAAAGTGGGCCAATGATTCAAACCCCACCGCCACCGATGTCTCGGTGACGGTAATGGCGGTGTTGCGCAACAAGCTGCGCGCGTGTTCAAGGCGCAGACGGCGGTGGTAGCGGCTGGGCCCCTCACCCAAAACCTGGGCAAATAGTCGCAACAGCTGGCGTGCCGATAAGTCGGTTGCCGCCGCCAGTTCCGGCACACCTACAGCCCGGTCCAGAGTTGTCTCCAGCAGCGCCAAAGCGGTCGCCAAAGCAGGGTGATGAACCCGGGTGCGAGTGGTCAACGCCGTGCGCTGTGCGGCGTCGCCCGACCTCGGATGATCGTGCAGGCAGTGTTCTGCGACGCGATTGGCCAGGTCAGGCCCGTGGTCTATGGCAATGGCGCTGAGCATCATGTCGATGGCTGCCGTGCCACCGGCACAAGTCAGGCGCAGCGTCCCAATTTCAAAGAGCGTCTGCGTCACCTCAATTTTTGGAAATCGCTCGCGAAACGCATCCACCACTTCCCAATGCATGGTGACGCGGCAGCCGTCAAGCAGCCCGGCGCGCGCCAGCAAAAAGCAACCGGTGTCCATGGCACCCAAGGTTGTGCCATTGGCGTTAAGGCGGTGCAGCCAGGTTCGAAGCGCCTGGCTGTAATAACGGTCAGGCTGAATGTCAGCACACAGAATGACTGTGCCCAATGCCTGCTCGTCAGCGATGCTGCCATGGGGCTGAATCAAAATGCCGTTGTCATCAGCCACCGCATTGCCATCCAGTGAGAGCAGCCGCCAGGTGTAAGGTGTCTTGAGGTATCGGTTGGCAATGCGAAGCGGCTCAATGGCCGAGGCCAGTGCCATGACCGCAAACTGGGGAATCAGTACAAAACCGATAGGGCCGGGCAATTGAGCGGTGGCGGGTTCAGAAAGTGACATGGTGAATTGTCGGAGTGTTGTCAAAGCATTGTGATGGTGACGGCGTAAATCGTCAATTTCATGGCACAAATCGCATGAATGCCTTGGTTCGATGCGGCCACAATTCAAATTCACAAGTTAGCCAACCCAGCCAGTCCATGCTGCCCGTTCAGTCCACCCCAAAGAGGATTTTTTATGCCCCAAGCCCTGACTCAATCGCCAAAGTCTTCACGCCTGCGCACGGCCATGCTGGTGGGGCTGGCTTGTTTGGCGGGTGTCCACGCCTTTGCGCAAGACATCAAGCGCGGCGGCACGCTGGTTCTGGGCAGCACCCAGGTGGCGCGTCATTTGAATGGGGCAGTTCAATCAGGTGCAGCCACCGCGCTGCCGTCTACCCAGTTGTTTGCCAGCCCGCTGCGTTTTGACGACAAATGGAATGCCCAACCCTACCTGGCCGAGAAATGGAGCTTGGCGGCTGATGGCAAGTCGCTCACCCTCAATTTGCGCAAAGGGGCGGTGTTTCATGATGGCAAGCCAATTACATCAGAGGATGTGGCGTTTTCGATCATGACGATCAAGGCCAACCACCCGTTTTCTTCCATGATGGGCCCGGTTGAAAGAGTGGAAACCCCAGACCCGCTGACTGCCATCATCCGCATGAACGTGCCACATCCCGCCATTGTGTTGGCGATGTCGCCAGCGTTGTGTCCCATCTTGCCAAAGCACATTTATGGCGATGGCCAGGACGTCAAGAACCACCCGCGCAACAGTGTTGATGTGGTGGGTTCAGGGCCATTCAGGTTGGTCGAGTTCAAAGCAGGCCAGCGCACGGTGCTTGAGCGTTTTGACAAATTCTTTTTGCCTGGCAAACCCTATCTTGACAAGTTGATCTTGAGCATCAACCCCGATGCGGCCAGCCTGATGCTGGGGCTGGAGCGCGGCGATATTCACATCGTGCCCTTCACCTCTGCCCCGGCCGATTTGAAGCGGCTGGCTGCTCACCCGAAGCTGGTTATTTCGCCCAAGGGCTATGAAGGCATTGGTGCCATCAACTGGTTGGCCTTTAACCTGACCCGCAAACCCCTGTCCGATCTGGCGGTGCGCAAGGCCATTGCCACAGCCATTGACAAGAACTTCATCAGCAAAGCGCTGCAAGGCGGCTATTCACCCGTGGCAGACAGCCCCATTCACAGTTCCAGCCCGTTTCATGTGACTGACACGGTGCGCTATCCGTTTGATGTCAAAAAAGCCGCTGCCATGCTGGACGAAGCGGGTTATAAGGCGGGGCCCAATGGCGAGCGTTTCAAATTGACGATTGACTTTTACCCGGGTCCAGACGATCAGCAAAAAAACCCGGCCGAGTACATCCGCACTGCGCTTAAAAAAGTGGGTATCACGGTTGAAGTGCGCACCTCAGCGGATTTTCCATCGTGGGCCAAAAAAATGGCCACCCGCGACTTTGACATGTCGATGGATGCCAACTTCAACTGGGGCGATCCCATCATCGGAGTGCACCGCACTTATTTGTCGACCAATATCCGCCCTATCGTATGGACCAATACGCAGTCATACAACAACCCCAAGGTGGATGTGTTGCTCAATTCCGCAGGGAGTGTGATGGACCCAACCCAGCGCAAGGCCTACTACGCGGCGTTTCAAAAGATCGTTACCGATGAATTACCGGTCTACTTTATCGACCAGGTGGGCTATCACACCATCAGCCAAAAAAAGGTGGGCAACGTGCCGAGCACGATTTGGGGCACAGCCTCACCGTTTGACGAGGTCTATTTAAAATAGCGGGCGCTACGCGTCACGTCGCTTGCTGAGCCGGGCAGGGTGTTTGGGAGGGTGCACCCGCTCAGGGTAAACGTGGTGCACTATCACACCGCTGCCAGCAAGCGACTGGCCAACCTGCCCACCACGATTTGGGGCCCGGCCGCGCCCTGTGCGAGGTCCATTTCAAATAACCTGCACTCACAACCGGAGAAGGTCGCCTGATGCGTTTTTTTCGTCAACTTTTGTCGCGTGTCTTGCAGGCCTTGGCCCTGGTGCTGGCCGTAGTGGTGCTCAACTTCATTTTGGTGCACGCTGCACCGGGCGACCCGGTTGAAACCATTGCCGGGGTCAGTGGCGGCATGAGCCCGGAGCTGATGGCGCAATTGCGTGCGCAATATGGGTTGGACGAGCCGCTGTATGTACAACTTGCCGTTTACATGGGCAAAGTGCTTAGCGGTGATTTGGGGTACTCGTATTTTTTCAACCTCCCGGTGGCCTCGTTGATTGGTGAGCGGGTACCTGCCACCTTGTTGCTGGTGTTGGGGGCCGTGCTGTCAGCCTTTGTGATGGGCACGACGCTGGGGGTGCTGTCGGCGCGCAAACCCAACGGCGTTTTGTCGCAGTTCATCACGGTGCTGAGCATGGTCGGCTTTGCCGCACCTGTATTCTGGATGGGCATCATGCTGGTAATTTTGTTTGCCTCGGTGTTTCCCATTTTGCCGGTGGCTGGCATGCGCTCCATTGATTCCAGCGGTGGCGGCATTGCCGATGTGCTGGATGTTTTGCACCATTTGGTGTTGCCTACATTCACGCTGGGGCTGGTTTATCTGGCGCAATACAGCCGCTTGTCGCGCGCGGCCATGCTCGATGTGCTGGGGGCAGATTTCATTCGCACCGCGCGCGCGAAAGGTCTGGCAGACCGGGTGGTGCTTTACAAACATGCGCTGCGCAATGCGTTGCTGCCTGTGGTGACTGTGCTGGGCCTGCAATTTGGAAACGTGATGGCGGGAGCCATTTTGGTGGAGACAGTTTTTAACTGGCCCGGTCTTGGTCGACTGGCGTTTGAATCCGTGTTGCGACGCGACTATCCGACCATCCTGGGTGTGCTGTTGTTTGCGTCGGTAGTGGTGGTGGTGATGAATCAGGTCACCGACATGGTCTATCGCCTGATTGACCCCCGCATTAACGCGCAATAGAAAATTGACCGCTGTGAACCGCCCATGACTCAAATTGCCAATGCTGCCGCCAAAGTGGAACACCCAACGGTAGAAGCCCTGCGTATGTTTGTGCGCAACCCGGCGGCCAATGCTGGCATGGCCATCCTTTTGCTGGTGATGCTGGTGTCCATCGTTGGGCCGCTGGTTTATGGGGCCGACCCGTTTGAGATTCGTGCAGCGCCCCTGACGGCACCTTTCACTGAAGAAGCCTGGCTTGGCACCGACTATTTGGGGCGGGATGTTTTGACGACGCTGATTTACGGCGGTCGCGCCACGTTGCTGGTGGGCGCAGTGGCGGCGCTGCTGTCGGTCAGCATCGGCATCACGTTGGGTGCCATGGCAGGGTATTACGGCGGCAGGGTTGATGCGATTTTGATGCGCGTCACCGAGTTCTTTCAGGTGTTGCCAGCCTTGCTGTTTGCAATGGTGGTGGTGTCGTTGTTTGGGGCGAAGCTCACCATCGTCACGCTGGCGATTGGCCTCGTCAGTTGGACCGGCACTGCACGCCTGACCCGCGCTGAATTCATGAAGTACCGCGACCTGGAATTTGTGCGGGCCGAGCGAGCCATAGGGGCTGGCAACGCGCGCATTATTTGGCGGGTCATTTTGCCGAATGCGCTGCCACCTTTGATCGTGTCGGGCACGTTGGCCATTGGTGCGGCCATCCTGTTTGAAGCGGGCTTGTCTTTTTTGGGTCTGGGTGACCCCAATCAAATGAGTTGGGGTTTGATGATTGGGTCGAGCCGACAATACATTTTGTCGTGCTGGTGGGCCGTGGCTTTTCCGGGGGCGGCCATTTTTGTGACGGTGCTGGCTGTCAGCCTGATTGGTGACGGGCTGAACGATGCGTTGAACCCCAAGTTGCGGGAGCGCTGATGATGACAACGATGCCGGCCTTCACGATTCAAACCGTGCCTCAACCTCTGCTTAAGGTGCAAGACCTGCGGGTTGAGTTCAGCAGTCGGCGTGGCAACGCGATGGTGCTCAATGGGGTGGAGTTTGAGATTCGTGCCAATGAAACACTGTGCCTTGTGGGTGAATCAGGGTGTGGCAAAAGTATGACGGCGCTGGCGCTGTTGCGGCTCATCCCGTCGCCACCGGGGCGCATTAGCGGCGGGCAAATTTTGTTTCAAGGCGCTGACCTGGCTAACGCTTCCGAGGCGCACATGTGCGATGTGCGTGGCAACCGCATCTCCATGATTTTTCAGGAGCCTATGACCTCGCTGAACCCGGTGCTCACGGTTGGCGACCAGATTGGCGAGTCACTGCGTCTGCATGGTGGGCTGGACGCGACCGCCGCGCGCAACGCTGCGGTGGATCTGCTGAAACAGGTGGGTATTCCGGCGCCCGAGCGCCGTGTGGATGAGTACCCGCATCAGCTCTCGGGCGGTATGCGCCAGCGCGTCATGATCGCCATGGCGCTGGCGTGCCGCCCCGATATCCTGATTGCCGATGAGCCCACTACCGCGCTTGACGTGACTGTGCAGGCTCAGATTTTCGATTTGTTGCGTGACCTGCAGCGCGACAAGGGCACGGCGATTTTGCTGATCACGCATGACATGGGGGCGGTGGCCGAAATGGCTGACCGGGTGTTGGTGATGTACGGCGGGCGTGTGATTGAGCAGGGCACCACGGCCCAGGTGCTGGAACACCCTAGCCACCCCTATACGCGCGGCCTGATCGATTGCCTGCCCAAGCTGGGTAGCAGCTTGAATGCTCAGCGCGATGACCTGACGGAAATCGCGGGCGTGGTGCCATCGATTTGGGAACTCGGTGCAGGTTGCGCCTTTCGCGAAAGGTGCCCTCAAGCAATGGCGCGTTGTGCCGTTGAGGTGCCGCCACTGTTTGCGGTAAACGACACTGACCACGCACCCGATGTGCCAGACCCCGGGTATCGACATGGAGCGGCCTGCTGGCTGCGGGCTGATGAAACCGGGGCATCAAGTGCTGCAGGCGAGGGTCGGCCATGACAGGCTCCGACAACCTGTTGTCGGTTCGCGACCTTAAGGTGCATTTTCCACGTGCCAAGTATGGCTGGCTGGCTAAGCCTGAGGTGGTGCAGGCGGTCGATGGGGTGTCGTTTGACATCCGCCGTGGCACCACGCTGGCAATCGTGGGGGAGTCGGGTTCGGGCAAAACCACGACGGCTTTGGCTGTGATGCGTTTGGCACCGATCACGGGCGGGCATATTCAACTGGGCTCGGTCGACTTGACGGCGCTGTCGGGCGAGGCCCTTCGCCGCGAGCGTCGGCGTTTACAAATTATTTTTCAGGACCCGTTTTCTTCCTTAAACCCACGCGAACGTGCTGGGGCTACGGTGCGAGCGCCGCTTGACCTGATGAACGTTGGCACGCCGCTTGAGCGGCCGCAGCGGGTTGCTGAGTTGTTTAAGGCAGTGGGCCTGCGGCCCGAACAACAGCATTTGTTTCCACACCAGTTTTCTGGTGGACAACGCCAGCGTATCAATATTGCGCGGGCACTGGCAACCAACCCGGAACTGGTGGTGTGTGACGAGCCCGTGTCGGCACTGGACATTGCGATTCGGGCTCAAATTCTGAATTTGTTGGCGCGGCTGCAGCGTGAACTGGGCTTGACCTACCTGTTTATTTCGCACGACATGGCGGTGGTGGAACACATCTGCGACGAAATTGCGGTGATGTACTTGGGCCAAATTGTGGAGCGCGCGCCACGCAAGGATTTCTTTGCCAACCCGTTGCACCCCTATAGCGTGGCCTTGATGTCGGCGGTGCCCACGGTGCAGGGTGGGCGGCGGCGCGCCACGCAACGCATCAAGCTGACGGGCGACCCGCCCAGCCCCATCAATCCCCCGGTGGGTTGCCGCTTTGCGGGGCGCTGCCCGGTGGCTGAAGTGGCTTGCACAGTGGCGCTGCCTCCGTTGGTGGAGGTCACCACCGGGCATTGGGTGCGCTGCAGGCGCGTCGAGGTGGCAGGTGGCAATTTTGCAAGAGGCCCGCTCCCACTGCCGCAAGCAACCTGAACGGCTCAAAATGACTCCGCAGGCCACCCATGTCGCGGTGCGGGATGGCCGCGTGATGGGCAGTGGTGTGTTGCCAAAGTTGGCGGCTTGGGGCGACTACACACTGGACGAGAGGCTCAAAAACAAGGTGCTGATGCCCGCTGCCGGGCGATCATGGCCACCGCACCCGGCAGTCGGCCGCTGTTCACTTCGCGGCGCAGCTCGTCCATCAGGCGCTGGGTGCGTTTGGGGCACAGGCCCACATCGGTGGGTTGGGCGTGGGGCAAGGCTTTGTGCGCAGTCATCGGAGCTCCGGTAGAAGGGTGTTTTGCACACCAGCCTTGTGCGATGGGGTATCACCTGCGGCGCAGCGGTCGCTTTGGCTTGTCGCCCATGCGTCAACGGCCATAACCCTCGCGCTGTGCGAGCGTTGCTAGACTGAATCCATGCGCATTTCAGAACTCTCTGCCAAGACCCAGGTGTCGGTGCACCGCTTGCGGCGGTACGAGGCCGACGGCCTCATTGAAAGCCAGCGACTGCCCAATGGCTACCGCGAGTACCACGAGAAAACCTTGAAGCATGTCATCTTCATCGCCATGTCTCGGGAGATGGGTTTCTCACTGCCCTTGATTGCCGAGTATTTGCCGCGCTTCAAAGCGGGCAAGTTGTCTGTGCAAGACATGATCGACGCGATCCTGGCGCGTGTGGCCGAGATTGACCAACTCATGAACGAGCAACAAGCACTTCGCCAAAAACTGATGGACCACATCGGGTGGTTCAAAACCCAAACCAGGAGAAAACCATGAGCCCATTGGAGATGCTGAAAAAAATCAACGCCATGGCCGAGTTCAACCGCTGGTGCGGCATCGAGGTGACGGTGGCCGAACCCGGTTTTGTGGAAATCCAGATGCCCTGGCGCCCGGAAGTCGGCCAGTATTCGGGGTTCTTGCACGCGGGTTTGATTGGGACGCTCATCGACACCGCTTGCGGCTTTGCAGCCGGTACCGTGGCGGGGCCGAATTTGCTGGCCGCGAACTTCTCAGTCAACTGCTTGCGACCTGCTGTGGGTCAAAAGTTCATTGCCCGAGCGCGCGTGATCAAACCCGGCAAAGCACAGGTGTTCACCAGTTGCGATTTATTTGCGGTGGATGCCGAGGGCGAGAAGTTGGTGGCGAACGGACAGACTTTACTCACGGTGATCGCAGCCTGACAAATGCAGCGCGGCCAATGCCCTTGAGCGACCATTGCCGTCAAGAGGCTGGAAAAGCTACAATACTTGTCCAATATATTGAACAAGTCACCATCATGCGAATCATCAGTTACTCAGAGGCCCGCAACGGTTTGAAGACTGTTCTGGACGGCGTAGAAAACGATGCCGACATCACCATCATCACCCGCCGCGATGGCGGTGATGCGGTGGTCATGTCCATGGCCCATTACCAAAGCATGGCCGAAACCCTGTACCTACTTTCAAGCCCCGCCAACGCAGCCCACCTGGCTGCCTCCATTGCCGAGCACAAAGCCGGCAAAGCCAAACGACGTGAACTGATCACCCCATGAGCCGAGGGATTGCCTTCACCTCGCATGCTTGGGGTGATTACCTGTACTGGCAAGGACAGGACAAAAAGACACTCAAACGAATCAACCTGTTGATCGATGCCGCCAGGCGCGACCCCTTTGAAGGTATCGGTAAACCTGAGCCCTTGCTGGGCAATCTGTCAGGCTATTGGTCACGTCGCATCGACGACGTGCATCGACTGGTTTATGCCGTGGACGATGTGGAGCTGACCGTGATTGCCTGTCGGGGGCATTACCAATAAGCGGCTCAAGTTCGCTGCCAAAGCGCCATCCCCCGCTGCGCCTTGTTCGCATCGCTGGGTACCAGCATCACGGGGCCTTGGGGCGTCTGGCGCAGCACCACGGCCAGCGCCAGCAGGGCTTCATCTGGGCCACTGAGCAATTCAAGCTCCAGTTCTAGCAGCGGCTCGCTCAGGTCGGTGCCGGGCACATGGATGCGGCCTTGATCGATGGCAACTTCGATGCGCGCGCCATCGTGGGTGATGACCCAGCGCTGGCGTTCAAAGTCGGTGCAAAACAAGGCGCGTAAATCGGGGCGAAGGCGCATCAGGTCTTGCGCCAGCGCGGCGTCGTCCACCAGCGCATCGAATTGCAGCGCACCCGGTGTGGTCGGGCCTTCCCACTCTTGCCTGCGCGATAAGCCGTTTTGGCTTTGGCCTGCGGTTTTCACGGTCAGCAGCCATTGATCACCCGCCAGCCGCTCGCGCACCGCCATGCGGCGCTGCTGCAGGGCCAGCTCGGGCGTGTCGAAATAGGTGTTGAGCAGACGCAGCGTGTCACCCGTTGGCGTCAGCAGGGGGTGGGCCAGCAGGCGCGGCAGATCAGGCGCTGAAAGGCTGAGTTTGAGTTCGGTTTCCATGGGCGAATGGCGTGGTCAGGGGGCTTGTCGGGGCTGAAGCCGCCGACCTACAAGCGGTTTGTGATGCCGACCTTCAGGCAAATCGCTTGCGCAAATACGCCACGATCTCGGTCGAGTCTTGCAGCCACCGGGTTTGGCCATTGGCTTCGGTGATTTGCAGGCAAGGCACTTTGCTGGCCCCGCTGCCTTGCAACAAGGCGTTGCGATTGTCTGTGTGGTGTTGGGCGTCGCGCTTCTCAATGGGCAGCGACAGGCGGCGCATTTCTTGGCGCACCTTGATGCAAAACGGGCAGGTGCTGAACTGGTACAGCGCCAGGCTTTGGCACTGTTGGTCGACTGCGGCTTGTGCGGCAGGTGCGCGTTGCACGCCCGCCGGTTGGGTCAGGCGTTCTTTCAGCAGCATGACGGGACCCAGCACGATGCGCAGGGTTCTGAAAAAAGTACGGATCACGGTTTTCATAGTGGCTTGAAATTTCAAAAGTGGGTGGATGAAAAGGTCGAAGTGGGTTGAAGCTCAAGGTCCTTAAAGCAAGCGCTTTAAATAGTGCCCCGTGAAGCTCGCCTTGTTTTTGGCCAGTTGTTCGGGCGTGCCTTCGCCCAGCACCGCGCCGCCGCCCGCGCCGCCTTCGGGCCCCATGTCGATCAGCCAGTCGGCGGTTTTGATGACGTCGAGGTTGTGTTCGATGATGACGATGGTATTGCCTGCATCGCGCAGTTGGTGCAGCACTTTGAGCAGCAGGTCGATGTCGGCAAAGTGCAGGCCGGTGGTGGGTTCGTCCAGGATGTAGAGCGTGCGGCCGGTGTCGCGCTTGGACAGCTCGAGTGCCAACTTGACGCGTTGGGCCTCACCGCCTGAGAGCGTGGTCGCGCTTTGGCCCAGGCGGATGTAGGTTAGGCCCACGTCGAGCAGGGTTTGCAGCTTGCGCGCGATGTTGGGCACAGCGCTGAAGAACTGGTGCGCGGCTTCCACCGTCATGTTCAGGATCTGCGCGATGTTTTGGCCCTTGTATTGCACCTCGAGTGTTTCGCGGTTGTAGCGCATGCCGTGGCACACGTCGCAGGGCACGTACACGTCGGGCAAAAAGTGCATCTCCACCTTCACCATGCCGTCGCCTTGGCAGGCCTCGCAGCGGCCACCGGTCACGTTGAAGCTGAAGCGCCCGGGGCCGTAGCCGCGCTCACGGGCCGCGGGCACTTCGGCCATCAGCTCGCGGATGTGGGTGAACAGGCCCGTGTACGTGGCGGGGTTGCTGCGCGGCGTGCGGCCAATGGGCGACTGGTCGACGTTGATGACTTTGTCGAAGTGCTCCAGTCCTTTGATCTCTTCGTGCGCGGCGGCATCGCCCTGGGCGCGGTGGATCTGGTGCGCGGCTGCGGTGTAGAGCGTGTCGTTGACCAAGGTGGATTTGCCCGAGCCCGACACACCCGTCACGCAAGTGAGCAAGCCCACGGGGAATTTCACGTTCACATTTTTCAGGTTGTTGCCCGAAGCGCCAACGATCTCGATGAAGTCCTTGCCCGCTTTGTGGCGTTGGGGGATCTCGATTTTTTTGCGGCCCGACATGTACTGGCCGGTGACCGAATCGGGCGCGGCCAGGATGTCGGCACAAGTGCCTTGCGCCATCACGCGCCCGCCGTGCACGCCCGCGCCAGGCCCCATGTCGATCACATGGTCGGCCACGCGGATCATGTCTTCGTCGTGCTCGACCACCAGCACGCTGTTGCCGATGTCGCGCAGGTGTTGCAGCGTGCCGATCAGGCGGTCGTTGTCGCGCTGGTGCAGGCCAATGCTGGGTTCGTCCAGCACGTACATCACGCCTGTGAGGCCGGAGCCGATCTGGCTGGCCAGTCGAATGCGTTGGGATTCGCCGCCCGAGAGGGTGTCAGCGCTGCGGTCCAGGCTCAAATAATTCAGGCCCACGTCGTTCAAGAACTTCAGGCGCAGTGCAATTTCGCGCACCACCTTGTCGGCGATCTCAGCCTTGGCGCCATGCATTTTCAGGCCCTGAAAATACTGCTGCGATTCGCCCAGCGTGATGTGGCTGATTTCATAAATGGCGCGGGCTTGCGCGCCTTCGCCAATGCGCACATGCCGCGCCTCGCGCCGCAGACGCGTGCCGTGGCAGCTGGTGCAGGCCTGCATGTTTCGGTAACGTGCCAGGTCTTCGCGCACCACGGCCGAGTCGGTCTCGCGGTAGCGCCGCGTCATGTTGGGGATGATCCCTTCAAACGGATGCTTCTTGCTGACCTTCTTGCCTTGCGAGGCCCCGGGCTCCAGGCGATAGCTGAACTTGATGTCCTCCAGCCCCGAGCCGTGCAGCAGCACTTGCTGGTGAATCGGTGCGAGTTTTTCAAACGGCGTTTCGATGTCGAACTGGTAATGCTTGGCCAGGCTTTCGAGCATGCTGAAGTAAAAGCCGTTGCGCCGGTCCCAACCCTTGATGGCCCCGCTGGCCAAGCTGAGTGACGGAAAGGCGACCACGCGTTCCGGGTCAAAAAACGCCATGCTGCCAATGCCATCGCAAGTGGGGCACGCGCCCATGGGCGAGTTGAATGAGAACAACCTCGGCTCCAGCTCGCTGATGGAATAGGTGCACACCGGGCAAGAGAACTTGGCGTTGAACAGGTGTTCTTTGCCCGTGTCCATCTCGAGTGCCACAGCGCGGTGCTCGGCCAGGTGCAGCGCGGCTTCAAAGCTTTCGGCCAGGCGCTGGCGCAGGGCGTCGCGCGCTTTGGCGTCCTCTTCAGACCTGACCTTGATGCGGTCTACCACCACGTCGATGTTGTGTTTTTCGGTCTTCTTGAGCGCGGGCAGGTCTTCTACCTCTACGGTCTGGCCGTTGATGCGAAAGCGCACATAGCCCAGGGCCTGCATCTGCTCAAAGACTTTTTCAAACTCGCCTTTTTTCTCGCGGGCAATGGGCGCCAAGATCATGAGCTTGGTATCTTCGGGCAGGGCCAACACCGCGTCCACCATCTGGCTCACGGTCTGCGCTTGCAGCGGCAGGTTGTGGTCGGGGCAATACGGCGTGCCCGCGCGGGCATAAAGCAAGCGCAGGTAGTCGTGGATCTCGGTCACCGTGCCCACGGTGGAACGGGGGTTGTGGCTCGTGGCTTTTTGCTCGATGGAGATCGCAGGCGACAGGCCCTCGATCAGGTCCACATCGGGCTTGTCCATCAGCTGCAAGAACTGCCGCGCATAGGCCGACAGGCTTTCCACATAGCGGCGCTGACCTTCGGCGTACAGCGTGTCAAAAGCCAGGCTCGACTTGCCCGAGCCCGACAAGCCAGTGATCACCACCAGCTGGTTGCGTGGGATGTCGAGGTCGATGTTTTTGAGGTTGTGGGTGCGCGCACCCCGCACGCTGATGTGGGTTTGCCGCAGCGCTGAGGCCAGATACCGCGAGGGTTCGGGTTCGTCAGGCAAAAGAGGGGAGTCAGCAAGTTTCACGGTGGCGGTCAGAACGGCAAAACCTTTGATTATCCCCGCTGGGGCATTGACAGTCACTGGGTGCTGCCAATCAAGGACAATCGCACGCTTCATTCCCCCTGTTTTGGGCTTTGTGTGGCCGACCTTTCGCAGACATCTTCTGATTTGGACATGACGCCCACCGAGCGGCGCGCCAGTGCTTCACTGGGGGGTATTTTTGCTTTGCGCATGTTGGGGTTGTTTCTGGTTTTGCCGGTGTTCGCCCTGGAAGCACGCCGATACCCTGGTGGCGAAGACCCCCTATGGCTGGGTCTGGCCATGGGCATATACGGGCTGACGCAAGGCCTGTTGCAGTTGCCGTTTGGCATGGCTTCGGACCGTTTTGGGCGCAAGCGGGTGATCGTGCTGGGCCTGATCGTTTTTGCCTTGGGAAGTTTTTGGGCGGCTGCAGCCACCGATCTGATGCACCTGCTGTTGGGGCGCAGTTTACAAGGGGCCGGGGCCGTGTCGGCAGCGGTGACCGCCATGTTGGCCGATTTGACGCGGGACGAGGTGCGCACCCGAGCCATGGCGTGGTTGGGCAGCACCATCGCGACCATGTTTGCCCTGTCTTTGGTGGTGGCCCCTGTGCTGACGGTCTGGATTGGCTTTTCGGGGCTGTTCTGGTTGACCGGGGCGCTGGCGCTGCTGGGCGTGGGGGTGGTGATCTGGTGGGTACCGCCTGCACCGCCGCCTGCGACGGGAGAAGTTCGTGGGCGGCTGACCGATGTGCTGGCCCATGCCGACTTGATGCGCCTGAATCTGGGGGTGTTTGTGCTGCACGCGGTGCAATTGGCCATGTGGGTGGCGGTGCCGTCCTTGCTGGTGCAGGCGGGCCTGAACAAATCGCTGCATTGGCAGTTGTATTTGCCAGTGGTGGTGCTGTCCTTGTTGTTTTTAGGCGTGGTGTTGGCCATGGAACGGCGAGGGCACTTGAAAAAAATGTTTCTGCTCTCCATTGGCCTGATCGCTGTGGTGCAGGTGGGTTTGCTGGTGCAGTCGCTGGGCACGCCCAGCCTCGGCGGTCTGGCTGTCATGTTGCTGGTGTTTTTCTGCGGCTTCAATGCGCTGGAGGCGACCCTGCCCAGCCTGGCCTCGCTCATCGCACCCCAGGCCATGCGTGGTGCTGCCCTGGGGGTTTACAACACCGTGCAGTCTTTGGGCTTTTTTGTGGGCGGTCTGGTGGGCGGCTGGGTGGTCAAGTCCTGGGGCAGTCCGGTGCTGTTTTTGAGCTGTGGCGTGGCCATGCTGCTGTGGTTGCTGCTGGCCTTGCCCATGCGAAACCCCGTTCGGGGTGTGCCTGTGGTGGAGACCTGATGAGTCAGTGGGGGGCATGAGGCCAACTTTCGGGCCTTGGCCTGGGGGCGATTGGCCGCCTAAGATTGGCCCCATAATTGGGCATCATCGAGGAGTTTTCATGGCATCCGTCAACAAAGTCATCATCGTCGGCAACCTGGGAGCCGACCCCGAAACCCGTTATTTGCCTTCGGGCGATGCGGTCACCAGCATCCGAGTGGCCACCACCGACCGCTACAAAGACAAGCAGTCGGGTGAGATGAAAGAGGCCACCGAGTGGCACAGCATCAGCTTTTTTGCCAAGTTGGCCGAGATCGCAGGTCAGTACCTGCGCAAGGGCAGCCAGGTGTACGTTGAGGGCAGCCTGCGTACCCGCAAATACACCGACAAAAATGGCGTAGAAAAATACGCCACCGACATCCGCGCCGACAGCATGCAGATGCTGGGCAGCCGCCAAGGCATGGGCGGTCCGTCCGAAGAAGGTGGCAGTGCTGGCGGTGGTGGCGGTTATGCGCCTCGCCAAGCCCCTGCGCGCCCAGCGGCTGCGCCCGCACAGCGCCCAGCCTCTGCAGCCAAGCCAGCGGCCAGCAATTTCGACGACATGGACGACGACATCCCGTTTTGACATCTGGCCGTTGCGCCTGGCGCGAATTTGTGCTCAAACCCGTGGCTTACCCCACGGGTTTTTTAACGACCCAATTTCCCCATGTCTGAACGAGGCATCGCCCTTGGCCAGCCACATCACGGGTGCCGTGATCCCGGTGGATGGTGGGTTGCGCAAATACCAGTTCTGATCCAGCTTGGGCTCGGTGCCCAGAAAGTGTTTATGACGGTGGATGTTTTGGTGATTGGCGGCGGCAACGCGGCCCTGTGTGCGGCGCTGATGGCCCGCGAGGCGGGGGCCAGCGTGATGCTGCTCGAATCGGCACCGCGAGAGTGGCGCGGTGGCAATTCGGGCCACACGCGCAATTTGCGCTGCATGCACGATGCCCCGCAAGACGTGTTGGTCGATGCTTATCCGGAAGAAGAGTTCTGGCAAGACCTGCTCAAGGTCACGGGCGGTTTGACCGACGAGCATTTGGCCCGTCTGGCGATCCGCCATTCGGCCACATGCCGGCCCTGGATGGTCAAGCACGGCGTGCGTTTTCAGCCGTCTTTGTCTGGGGCTTTGCACACAGCCCGCACCAACGCGTTTTTCATGGGCGGGGGCAAGGCCTTGGTCAACGCCTATTACCGCAGCGCCGAAAAACTGGGTGTGCAGATCCATTACAACGCCGAGGTGGACAGCGTCGAATTGGACGAGGGCCGTTTTGTGGCCGCCTCGGTCATGCACAAACAGGCCGATGGCAGCGTGCGGCGCGAACGCATCACTGCCCGTACCTGCGTGTTGGCGGCAGGCGGGTTTGAGTCCAACCGCGAATGGCTGCGCGATGCCTGGGGCCAAAACGAGCGCGGTGAATACCCGGCCGATCAGTTTTTGATCCGGGGCACACGTTACAACCAAGGCGTTTTGCTCAAACACATGCTGGAGCAGGGGGCAGACCGCATTGGCGACCCGACGCAGGCGCACATGGTGGCGATTGACGCCCGTGCCCCCTTGTACGACGGCGGTATTTGCACCCGCATCGATTGCGTGTCTTTGGGCGTGGTGGTCAACCGCGAGGCGCGGCGTTTTTACGACGAAGGCGAAGACTTCTGGCCCAAGCGCTATGCGATCTGGGGCCGTTTGGTGGCGCAGCAGCCGGGACAGGTGGCCTATTCCATCATCGATGCCAAGGCGGTGGGTCGCTTCATGCCGCCGGTGTTTGAAGGCACCCAGGCGGACAGCCTGCCTGAGTTGGCCCGCAAGCTGGGTCTCGATGAACCGACTTTCATGCAAACCCTGAACGATTACAACGCCGCTTGCCGCGAAGGCAAGTTTGACCACACGGCGCTGGACGACTGCCACACCGAAGGGGTCACGCCCGCCAAAACCCACTGGGCCAGGCCGCTGAACATTGCGCCTTTTTACGCCTATGCCGTCAGGCCTGGCGTGACCTTCACCTATTTGGGTTTGAAAACCGATGAGACCACCGCTGTGCGATTCAACGACCAGCCCAGCCCCAACCTGTTTGTGGCGGGCGAAATGATGGCGGGCAATGTGCTGGGCAAGGGCTACACCGCGGGTGTGGGCATGACGATCGGCACGGCCTTTGGCCGCATCGCGGGAGAACAGGCGGCCAAAGCGGTCATGTCCCAGAAGACAGGAGCTTCCCATGCAAACGCTTGAAGCCCTGACCCAAGATGCCCGTGCGTTGGCGCGTGGCGAGATGACCGCGCCCGAAGCCGAAGTGGCCCGCCAAATGCAAATTTGCAATGGCTGCCGTTATTGCGAAGGTTTTTGCGCGGTGTTCCCGGCCATGACCCGGCGCTTGGAATTCGGCAAGGCCGACATCCATTACATGGCCAACCTGTGTCACAACTGCGGGGCGTGTTTGCATGCGTGCCAGTACGCACCACCCCACGACTTTGCGATCAACGTGCCCAAGGCCATGGCGCAGGTGCGTGGGCAGACCTACGCCGACTACGCCTGGCCTCCGGCCCTGGGCAGTTTGTACCAACGCAACGGCTTGACCCTGTCGGTGGCGCTCGCTTTGGGTTTGACCTTGTTTTTGGCCTTGGCGATGCTGCGTCAAGGCACGCTGTGGGGTGCACCTGTGGCCGGTGGTTTTTATGCGGTGTTCCCCCACAACCTGATGGTGAGCCTGTTTGGGCCCATCTTTTTGTTTGCGGTGCTGGCGCTGGCGCTGGGGGTGATGCGCTTTTGGCGTGAGGTGACAACGGCCACCAGCGGGGCCGGTTTGACCACACCCGCTGCGGCCGAAGCCACCCACGCGGCCTTGCGCCTTAAATACCTGGACGGTGGACACGGCGAAGGCTGCCACAACGAGGACGACGCCTGGACGCATGCCCGCAAGCGCTACCACCACCTGACGTTCTACGGTTTCATGCTGTGCTTTGCCGCCACCAGCGTGGCCACGCTGTACCACTATGTGTTGGACTGGCCAGCGCCTTACGACTTGACGACTTTGCCCAAGTTGTTGGGCGTGATCGGTGGGGTGAGCCTGACGGTGGGCACGGCCGGTTTGTGGCGCTTGAACCTGCGTCGCCACCCAGAGCACGGCGATGCGGCGCAAAAGCCGATGGACCGGGGTTTCATCGCCCTGTTGTTCTTGGTCAGCGTGACCGGCTTGTTGCTGTGGTTGCTGGGCCAAACGGCGGCCATGCCTTTGATGCTGGCGGTGCATCTGGGCGCGGTGATGGCCTTGTTCCTGACGCTGCCCTACGGCAAGTTTGCGCACGGCATTTTCCGCACAGCGGCTTTGCTGCGCTTTGCCATCGAAAAGCGACAGCCCAATCGGCTGGGTCTGGGCGGTGACTGAATCAAAAGGGTAAACCCTCATTCATGGCGGGGTGATTTTCGGCACAGAATGGGGCTTGCCTTCTTTGAGATGGTTTTTTCCTTTTTTGATGGTTTTGCTAGGAGTCATTCATGCGTTTTCCGGTGATCAAAAGTTTGTCGACGGTTTCCACTTTGGTGGCTTTGGCCTGTGCGCCTGCCCTGGCGCAGGACAAGGTCAAAATTGGCTTTGTCAGTACCCTTTCCGGCCCTTCGGCGGCGTTGGGCGTGGACATTCGCGATGCCTTCATGCTGGCCGTCAAACTCAACGGCGGCAAGCTCGGCGGCCTGTCCGCCGATGTGTCGATTTCGGATGACCAGTTCAAACCCGACGTGGGCAAGCAGCTGTTCGAGCGCTATGTCAAACGTGACAAGGTCGACTTTTTGACCGGTGTGGTGTTCTCCAACATCATGCTCGCGGGTTTGCCTGAGGCCGTGAACGGCAAAACGATTTACCTCAGCCCCAATGCCGCACCCTCGCCGATTGCAGGCGCGCAGTGCACGCCTTATTTCTTTGCTGTGTCCTGGCCCAACGATGCGTACCACGAGGCTGCAGGCCAGTACGCCACCAACCTCAAGGTGAAGTCGGCTTATTTGCTGGCCCCCAACTACCAGGCAGGCAAGGACTCGCTGGCCGGCTTCAAGCGATTTTTCAAGGGCAATGTGTCGGGTGAGGTTTACACCAAACTCGGCGAGCTGGATTATTCGGCTGAACTGGCCGCCATCCGCGCGGCCAAGCCCGAAGTGGTCTACACCTTCCTGCCCGGAGGCATGGGCATCAACTTCATCAAGCAGTTCATGGCCGCTGGTCTGAACAAAGACACCCGTTTGATTCAGCCTGGATTTGGCGCTGACCAAGACGTGATCCGTGCGGTGGGCAACGACATGCTGGGCGTGTTTGACACCGCACATTGGGGCCTGGACCTGCCCAACGAAGCCAACAAGAAATTTGTGGCCGAGTTCGAAAAAGAATACAAGCGATTGCCCACCATCTACGCAGCCCAGGGCTATGACACGGCCTTGCTGATCGATGCCGCTGTGCGTGCGGCCAACGGCAAGATCGACGACAAAGAGGCCTTGATCAAGACCCTCAAGACGGTCAAGTTCAATTCTGTGCGGGGCGATTTCCGGTTCAACACCAACCAGTACCCGATCCAGAACTATTACCTGCGCGAGATCGTCAAAGACGGTCAGGGCCGTCTGGTCAACCGCATCGTGGGCCAACCTTTGCTGGTCAACCATGGTGACGCCTACGTCAAAGACTGCCCCATGAAGTAAGGACGCTTGCGTCTTCTCATGACTGGAATTTTGCTGTTGGAGCAGGCCTTGAATGGCCTGCAGTTCGGTTTGATGTTGTTCCTGCTGGCCTCCGGGCTCACGCTGGTCTTCGGCATCATGGACATGATCAACCTGGCCCATGGCGCCCTCTACATGGTGGGGGCGTTCCTGACGGCCTGGTTGGTTCAGTTGACCCAGTCGTTTTGGCTGGGTGTGGTGTTGGCGGTCATGCTCACCGCCGTGATAGGCATGCTGCTAGAGGCCACTTTGCTGCGCACTCTGTACGCCCGCGACCATTTGTCCCAGGTGCTGGCCACCTTTGCCCTGATCCTGATCATCAACGAATCCGTGCGCATGATCTGGGGCTCCGATCTGCCTTTGTCCATGCCCAAAGCCTTGTCTGGCCCGGTGGAGTTGTTGCCTGGCTTGCGCTACCCAAGCTACCGGTTGGTGATCATTGCCGTGGGCCTGGTCATTGCGCTCTTGCTGTACCTGATGGTCACCCAAACCCGCATGGGGGCTTGGGTCCGCGCGGGGGCTTCGAACCGCGAGATGGCCATGGCCATGGGCATCAACATCCGGCGTTTATTCACCGGGGTGTTTGGCATTGGCGCTGCCCTGTGTGCGGTGGCGGGGGCCATGCTGGGGCCGCTGCTGGCGGTGCAGGTGGGCATGGGTGAGAACATCCTGATCCTGGCTTTTGTGGTGATTGTGATTGGCGGCATCGGCTCGGTCTGGGGCGCATTTGTCGGGGCCCTTTTGGTGGGCTTTGTCGACACTTTGGGGCGCACTTTGCTGCCCATGTTGTTTCGTGAACTTTTTTCCCCTCAGTTCGCCAGCGCGGCAGGGCCTGCAGTGGCCTCGATTGCGGTGTACCTGTTGATGGCCGTTGTGCTGTTTGTCCGTCCTCAGGGACTTTTTTCCGGTCGTTGAGGCACGGGTGCAATGAACCACAAAACACCGTTCTGGGTCTGGGGCCTGGTGCTGGCGGGGGCGATTGCCTTGCCCCTTTTTCTGCATGCCCGAGGCATGGATTTTTACGTCAGCATGCTCAGCCGCATGATGATTTACGGCATCGCCGCTTGCAGTCTCAACCTCATACTCGGATACGGAGGCCTCGTGTCCTTCGGGCATGCAGCCTTTTTGGGGATCGGGGCTTATACGGTGGGCATTTTGATCACCGAAGGGGTCACCAATGGCTGGGTGGGTTTTGCCATCGCCATGGGTTTATCGGCTTTGGTGGCGGCCATCATCGGTGCGATTTCGCTGCGCACACGGGGGGTGTACTTCATCATGATCACCTTGGCCTTTGCCCAGATGATTTATTACCTGGTCAACTCCATCAAAGCCTATGGCGGTGACGAAGGCTTGAACATCAAGCAGCGCTCTGACTTCGGTCTGGGTCTCGACCTGAAAAACGATGTGACTTTTTACTTCGTGGTCCTGTTTGTGCTGGTCCTGAGCTTGGTGCTGATTTCTCGCATCATGGCTTCGCGCTTTGGCCGTGTGATTTTGGCGATACGCGATGACGATGTGCGCGTCGACGCCATCGGTTTTGCTTCTTACCGCTACAAATGGGTGCTGTTTGTCATCGCCGGCACCTTGGGGGGGCTGGCCGGTGCCTTGATGGTCAACCATCAGAACTATGTCAGCCCGAACCTGATGCACTGGACCCAATCGGGCATCCTGATGGTCATGGTCATTTTGGGTGGCGTGGGCACGCTCACGGGCGGTCTGTGGGGCGCACTGGTGCTGCTGATTCTGGAGGATGTGCTGGCCGAGTACACCTTGCATTGGCAGTTTTATGTGGGCTGGTTCCTGCTCGCGGTGGTCTTGCTGGCCCCCAAAGGACTGGCGGGCTTGATCCGCCGCAAGTCGACCCGCAAAGGGGGGCACGCATGAACGCCGGGGCCTTGTTGCAGGTGAATGACCTGGTCAAAAATTTTGGTGCTTTGCGGGCCACTGATCACGTCACGCTGGATGTGCAATCGGGAGAAATCCACGCTTTGATTGGCCCGAACGGGGCGGGCAAGACCAGCTTGGTGGCGCAGTTGTCGGGGCACTTGCCAAGCGACAGTGGACTGATTTATTTCGATGGCCAGGATGTCACTGCCATGCCCACGCACGCGCGTGTGCGCAGCGGATTGGCCCGCTCATTTCAGATCACGCGCTTGTTCAAATCTTTCACCGTGCTGGACAACGTAGCGCTGTCGGTGCAAGCGCGCAGCGGCAACAGTTTTTCTTTCTGGCGTCCGGTGCACTCAGAAAAGACCTTGACGGCGCAGGCCATGGACGTGTTGCACGAGTTGGGTTTGCAGGACCGCGCGCAGGATCCGGCCAGTGAACTCTCGCACGGCGAGCAGCGCATTTTGGAGCTGGGCCTGGCCGTGGCCACCCAGCCCAAGCTCTTGTTGCTGGACGAGCCCATGGCGGGTGCAGGGCCGGTGGAGTCCGAGCGCATCCTCCAGCTGATTCAAAAGCTGCGCGCCAAGGTGGCCATCTTGTTGATCGAGCATGACATGGACGCGGTGTTCCGTTTGGCCGACCGCATCTCGGTGATGGTCAATGGCGCTTTGATCGCCACCGGTACACCGCAGGCCATTCGGCTCAACCCGCAAGTGGTTGCCGCTTACTTGGGCGAGGAGCACGCATGAGTTTGCTGCAAGTGCGCGATGTACAAGCCGCTTACGGCGAAAGCCAGGTCTTGTTTGGCTTGGGACTGAGCCTGCAGCCGGGCGAGGTCATGGGTCTGCTGGGCCGCAACGGCATGGGCAAGACCACCTTGATCCGCAGCATTCTGGGGCTCAAGTCGGTCAAGGCGGGTCAGGTGATTTTTGAGGGTCAGGACATCACCAACGTGGCAGCCGATCGGGTGGCGCGAATGGGTTTGGCGGTGGTCCCCGAAGGTCGGCAAGTCTTTCCCAATTTGTCGGTGGACGAGCACCTGACGGCGTTTGCCACCAACCGCCACCAAAGCCGCACACCCTGGACGCCTGCGCGGGTTTATGAATTGTTCCCCCGACTGGCCGAGCGCCGTGTCAACATGGGCTCGCAGTTGTCGGGCGGCGAGCAACAAATGCTGGCCATTGGCCGGGCTTTGGTCACGAATCCCCGCTTGATGATCCTGGACGAGGCCACCGAAGGTCTGGCCCCGCTGATTCGCGAGGAAATTTGGCGCTGTTTGCGTTTGCTGCGCGAAGAAGGCCAGACCCTGATCGTGGTCGATAAATACGTCAACCGCTTGGTGGAAATTGCCGACCACCATGTGATCTTGGAGCGCGGCCAGGTGGCGTGGGCAGGCAACTCCCAAGCGCTCAAGGACCAACGCGAGTTGTGGACGCGCTATTTGGGCGTGTGATGGTTGCGGGTTGGGCGTTGAACGCTCAAAAGTTTTTGGCCACCAATTTCACCGCCGCCAGCAGCCGTTGGCTGGCCGGGCTCATCGAGCCCTTGATTCTGCGGGTGATGCCCACCATCCGGGCCCATTGGTTGCCCGAGGCTTGAAGCGCCTGGAGCTGGCCTGCACGGACTTCCCAGTAAATCAATTCGGCCGGGATGAAGGTGAGGGCGTCGCTTTGCATCACCATGGATTTCATCAGCACGGTGGAGGTGGTTTCGACTTGGGCGGTCGGAGGCTCCAGGCCTTGCGCCACAAAATAATCGTCAAAAGCCAGTCGCTCAAGTTCACGCTTTCGTGGCAATACCCAGGGGTATGGGGTGAGCATGTCGGGGGTGACCACTTTGTGCTGCGCCAGCGGGTGTCCAGCCCGGGCGACCACGGTGGCCGTTTCGGTCAACAGGCGTTCGTGGGACAGGTCCGGGTCGGTGGCGCGCGCGGGCACCGAGGACAAGGCGAAATCCACCTCGCCTTGTTTGACCCAAGGCATCAGGGCCTCGTTCAACCCGTAAAGCACCGTCACCTGGATATCGGGCTGGTCCTTGGCCAGCGCATGCAGCGCCAATGGCAATAAGCGTGTGGCTTCGGTGGGGCCGCACCCCATCAGCACATGGCCGCGCTGCGCGCCGCGCATGGCCTGGATTTCGCCCACCGCATTGCGCATTTCTGCTTCCATCAACTGTCCGTGTTGCATCAGGGCCTGGCCAAAAGGGGTCACGCTGACCCCGAAGCGCCCGCGTTCCAGCAGCCGCACGCCCAAGGTTTTTTCCAGTGACTTGATGCTTTTGGACAAGGCCGGTTGGGAAATGTCCAGCGATGCGGCGGCTTCGGTCATGTTGCCCAAGCGTGCTGCGGCCAGAAAGAGTTGAACTTTTCGGTAATCCATAACCCATGGTAATGGAAAAAGCATGAAAGGTTGTAGGTCAAGCGCTTGACCTTTGTTAACTTGAGGCCTGACATCCACCCCGAAGCCTGCCAAGGAGTTTTCATGCAACCGATCGATTTGGCGAACCTGGTTCAACCGGACCGTGTTCATAAGAGTGTCTACACGGATCAAGCGCTGTTTGATCTGGAGATGGAACACATTTTCGAAAAAGCCTGGGTCTACTGCGGCCACGAATCACAGGTCAAGGAGGTCGGTGATTACTTCACGATGCAGATCGGCCGTCAACCGATGGTGATGGTTCGTGACACTGATCGCAGTGTGCGCGTGCTCTACAACCGCTGTCCGCACCGGGGCGTTGAGCTGTGTGGCAACCAAAGCGGCAACACGGGCAAGGGTTTTGTCTGCTCGTACCACGCCTGGAGTTTTCACCTCAATGGCAAAGTCAAGGCCATCCCCTTGGTCAAGGGCTATGACGGCACACGCATGCACACCGACAACGCCGATTGCAGCATGGTGCCTGCTGCTCGGGTCGACAGTTACCGTGGCTTTGTGTTTGCCAGCCTGGGCAAGGAAGGCCCCAGCCTGATCGACTTTTTGGGTGAAGCAAAAATAGCGTTTGACGACATGTGCGACCGTTCGCCCGTGGGCGAGGTCGAAGCCGTGCCGGTGTGCCACCGGGTGGTGCAGCATTCGAACTGGAAGTTCTTCATGGAGAACCAGCTCGACGCTTTGCACCCCTCGGTCACGCACCAGTCCACCGGGGTCTCGGCCCGCCGTGTGGAGCAGCGCCTCAAGAAAGACCAAGGCTCGGCCCCCTTGTTTTTCCATTACCTGTCGACCTTTGCTTCCAGCTTTGACCAGTGGGATTCAGTGCAGACGGTCAACTTCAAATACGGCCACGGCATTTTGAAGGCCTACATGGGCCTGCGCCCCACCGATCCGGACACGGTCGAATACGAGACCTTGATCAAGCAGGCCTATGGCGAAGAAAAGGGTGAAGAGTATTTGGCGCGCAGCATCCACCATGTGTTGATTTACCCCTATTTGTCGGTGCAGTCGCCGCTGCAGCAACTGCGTTGCTTGCGCCCGATGGCCCCCAACAAGACGCTGTCCGAGATCTGGCATTTCCGTCTCAAAGGCGTGCCTGAGGCGATTTATGAGCGTTCGCTGTGGTACTTCAACCTCGTCAATTCGCCCGCCACCATGATCAACGCCGATGACCTGGAGAACTGGACCAAGGGCCAGCTGGGCCTGGAGTCCAAAGGCGGCGAGTGGGTGAGCTTTCACCGCAACTACGGAGGCGACACCGAAAAAGACGGCGTGCTTTATTCGAACAACGGCACCAGCGAAGTGGTGATGCGCAACCAGTTCATCGCCTGGGAGTCGTACATTCGCGCCGCCATTCAACCCAAGGCCACGGCCTGAACAGGAGTCATGATTCATGCAACCCAAAGAAGTCAAAGAGGCCCTGGGCACGGGTGTGGTGATCGAAGCCATCCAGTCCATGTCGGGCGCCGAGTCCATCGCGCCCGACCACATGGGCCGTGGGCGCATGCCCAGCCAAGGCTACATCCCCAAAGCCATTGCGGTCGATGCAGGTTTGCGTCGGCAGGTCGAAGAATTGCTGTTCCACCAAGCCGCTTTGCTTGACAACAAGGCTTGGGGCGAGTGGGCAGAATTGTTCAGCGAAGACGGCGTGTACTGGATGCCCTCAACCCCTTTGCAAACCGACTGGCGGCGCGAGGCGTCAATTTTTGCAGAAGACCGTTTGCTGATGGAAGTGCGCATGGGCCGTTTGCTGCATCCCAATGCCTGGTCGCAAGCGGCGCAATGGGGCACCAACCACATCGTGGGCAATATCGTGATCGAGGCGGCCACGCCTACCACCCTGGAGGTCTATTCGCGCTTTCAGATGATGGAAATGCGGCGCGACCAAGTGCGCCACTTTGGCGGCAGTTACCGCCACACGCTGGTGCTGCAAGATGGGGTCTGGAAGATCAAGTTGCAGCGGGTGGACATGACCAATGGCCAAGCCGCTTACGATTATGTGATTCAGGCCTGGGTGTAAGCCAGCAGACGGGGACACACAGCCGTGGAGACCTGCACCTGACTCAAGTCCGGTCGGTTTCCCAGCTGGCAATGACGCCGCCGCCCAGGCACACCTCGCCGTCGTAGAGCACGGCGCTTTGCCCGGGCGTGACGGCCCATTGGTCTTGTGCAAAGTCCAGCTCAAAGCCTGGTTCAGAGTTCACTTGAGCTTCTGTTATGGGCAGGGGCAGGTAGCTGCAAGGCGCATCGGCTTGCCGGTAACGCGTCTTGGCGGCGTAGGCCCCGGGCGCAGGACGCTGGCCTGCGCACCAGCTCTCATCGGTGGCTTGCAGTTGTGGTGACAACAGCCAAGGGTGGTCGTGGCCTTGCACCACCCACAAAGTGTTGTTGGGGATGTCTTTGCGGGCCACAAACCAAGGCGTGTGCTCGCCCGCACCGCGCAAGCCGCGCGCCTGCAGGGCCTTCATGTCCGCCCCTTTGGCCTTGATGCCACCAATGCCCAAACCTTGACGCTGGCCCAGGGTGTAAAAGCTCAGGCCCACATGCTTGCCAATGATCCGGCCCGTGGGGTCCTTGATCGGGCCGGGCTCCTTGCTGATGTAGCGGTTCAAAAAATCGCGGAAGGGCCGTTCGCCAATGAAGCAGATGCCCGTGGAGTCTTTCTTTTTGGCGTTGGGCAGGCCGATTTCTTCGGCGATGCGGCGCACTTCGGTCTTGTGGAGCTCGCCCACCGGAAACAAGGTTTTGGAAAGCTGTGCCTGGTTCAGGCGGTGCAGGAAATAGCTTTGGTCTTTGCTCGGGTCCAAGCCCTTGAGCAGTTCAAACAGACCGCTGACCGTGTTGTGCCGCACACGGGCGTAGTGGCCGGTGGCGATTTTTTCGGCCCCCAGCCGCATGGCGTGGTCCAAAAATGATTTGAACTTGATCTCGGCATTGCACAGGATGTCTGGGTTGGGCGTGCGCCCGGCTTGGTATTCACGCACAAACTCGGAAAAAACCCGGTCCTTGTAGTCGGCCGCAAAATTGACGTGCTCGATCTCGATGCCCAGCACATCGGCTACGGCAGCGGCATCCACAAAGTCAATGTTGGAAGAGCAGTATTCGCTGTCATCGTCGTCTTCCCAGTTTTTCATGAAGATGCCGATCACCTCGTGGCCCTGCTGTTTGAGCAGATGGGCGGTAACGGCTGAATCGACGCCGCCGGACAAGCCGACGACCACGCGTGAAAAGTGTGACATGACTGAATTATCCAGCGCACCGTGACACGGTCCGCGGTTGGCAAAAATTTATAATGCGCGATTGGCTCAAATTCATGACCTTACATTGCACATGGTGCCTTCCCATTCGAACTTTCTTGCGCGACACGGCGCGAGGCCTGTTCATCGTGACCCACAGTGGCCTGGCCATGGTGGGCCTGAGCGCGGCTGCCTTGGTGGTGGCGTTGTGGTGGCAGCCTCAGTGGTTGAGCCAAGCTGAAGGGGCGCTTTTTGATTGGTTGCGTGATCGCCAGGTGTTGCTGTCTTGGTTGCCCGAAAACACCGCCGAGCGCGCCACCGCGGTTGACTTGAAGGATTTACCCAAGTCCCAAGCGGCTGTGGCTGAGTGGTTGGCTCGGAAATACAAAGTGGCCCCGGAGCCTTTGGCCGCGCTGGTGGCCGAGTCGCATGTGCTGTCTAAAAAGACCAAGCTGCCCCCCCATCTGATCTTGGCTGTGATGGCCATCGAATCCAATTTCCACCCTTACGTGCAAAGCCAAGCGGGTGCGCAAGGTTTGATGCAGGTCATGACGGGCATCCATGCCCAGCGCTACGAAGCCTATGGCGGCAAATTGGCCGCCTTTGATCCGATCAGCAATCTACGTGTCGGTGTGGGCGTGCTGTCGGACGCCATCAAACTTCGGGGCGGCTCCATCGAAGACGGCCTCAAGTTTTATTTGGGGGGCTACGAGCTGACCGAGGACGGCGGCTATGTGGCCAAGGTTCTGGCGGAGCAGGCCTTGCTTGATCAGGTGGCTGCAGGCGTCAACGTGCCAGTACAGTGAGTCAAGAGGGGTCAATGTCGATTCGACAGAGGGGGCAAATCGGCCACAGCGGGGTCGGTGTGGATCACACCCAGTGGAAAGCGTTGTCCGGCCAGGTGGTCTTCGATGCAGCGCAAAACCAAGGGGCTGCGGTGGCGCTCGGCGCTGGCGCGCACTTCTTCGGGTGTCATCCACAGTGTGCGCACAATGCCCTCGTCCAGGCCCAGATGGGGCTGCAGCTCGCCAATGTCGCCGCAAAAGGCCATGCGCACATAGGTGATGTCTTCGCCCGTCGACGGGCGCTGAAAGCGTGAGAGGTAAATGCCCACCAAGGCGGTGGGCGTGAAGGGCTGGGCCGTTTCCTCCAACGCTTCGCGGGCGCAGGCTTGCTCGGGCGATTCGCCCGGGTCCAGATGACCTGCCGGGTTGTTCAGGCGCAAGCCCTCTTGGGTGTGTTCTTCGATCAACAGGTAGCGGCCATCGCGCTCAATGATGGCGGCCACGGTGACATTGGGTTTCCAGCGTGTGTCCATGACTTCAATTATCGGCGGGCCAACGGGTCAAAATGCTCTGTAGCCCCACTTTGGCACCTAAAAGGTGCCCGGGTGGGCCAATTCAGACCCGTTGTATCAGTATTTGCTAATATTTAATGGCCTTGACGGCACCAACATGCTTGCGAAGGACTTGCTTTGGGCTCAAATGGATTAACTTCGGTTAAGCTTTAAGATTGGCCGTATTTTTTTTGTGGATTGAGTGAGGAGATTGACATGCAGACAGGCGACAACGCCCCCACGCCGCAGCGCATTGGCGTGCCCAAAGAGATTTTTCCCGGTGAAAAACGGGTGGCCACGGTCCCCGATGCGGTGACCAAACTGGTCAAACTCGGCTTTGCCGTGGTCGTGGAGCAAGGCGCAGGCGACCTGGCCGACCTGTCGGACGCGGCCTACGTCGAAGCCGGTGCCACCATTGCCCCCAACGCCGTGGCGC
This sequence comes from Limnohabitans sp. Rim8, assembly GCA_945897795.1. Classification (GTDB taxonomy): domain Bacteria; phylum Pseudomonadota; class Gammaproteobacteria; order Burkholderiales; family Burkholderiaceae_C; genus Limnohabitans_A. Next base: position 90,473 of record CAMDFT010000002.1, read on the forward strand.
TCTGGAGCGGCAGCGACATCGTCTTCAAGGTGCGTGCCCCTACGCCTGACGAAGTGGCGCTGATGCACGAAGGTCAAACGGTGATCGGCTTTCTGTGGCCCGCACAAAACCCCGAGTTGATGCAGCAATTGGCGGCCAAAAAGGTCACGGCGCTGTCGATCGATGCTTTGCCCCGCACATTGAGCCGTGCCCAGAAAATGGACGCGCTGACCTCGATGGCCGGTGTCAGTGGCTACCGCGCGGTGGTGGAGTCTGCCAACGCCTTTGGCCGTTTCTTCAACGGCCAGATCACGGCTGCGGGCAAAGTGCCTCCCGCTAAAGTGTTCATCGCCGGTGCCGGTGTGGCCGGACTGGCCGCCATTGGCGCTGCTGCCAGCTTGGGCGCCATCGTGCGCGCCAACGACACCCGCGCCGAAGTGGCCGACCAGGTCGTCTCGCTGGGCGGTGAGTTCGTCAAGGTGGACTACGAAGAAGAAGGCTCGGGCGGCGGCGGTTACGCCAAGGTCATGAGCGAAGGCTTCCAGGCCGCGCAGCGCGAGATGTACGCCAAACAGGCCAAAGAGTGCGACATCATCATCACCACCGCGCTGATCCCCGGCAAACCCGCGCCCAAGCTGATCACCGCCGAGATGGTGCAAAGCATGAAGCCCGGCAGCGTGATCGTGGACATGGCCGCCGAGCAAGGCGGTAACTGTGAATTGACCGAACCCGGCAAGGCGGTGGTCAAGCACGGCGTGACCATCGTCGGTTACACCGACCTGGCTTCGCGCATGGCGCGCCAGTCGTCCACGCTGTACGGCACCAACTTGTTCCGCCTGACCGAAGAGCTGTGCAAAACCAAAGACGGCGTGATCAACGTCAACATGGAAGACGACGCTATACGGGGCCTCACGGTCATCAAGAACGGTGAAATCACCTGGCCTGCACCTCCTTTGGTGGTGGCCCCCAAGCCCGCACCCAAGCCTGCAGCGGCACCTGCCGCCAAAAAAGGCCACGGCCATGGCGAGCCCTCTGGCCCCATGCCGGTGGGGCAGTTGCTCATCGTGTCGGCGGTCGCCGCTGTGCTGCTGGTGCTGGTCGGTGCCTATGCGCCGGCCGCGTTCCTGTCGCACTTCACGGTGTTTGTGTTGGCCTGCTTTGTGGGCTACATGGTGGTTTGGAACGTCAAGCCCGCGCTGCACACCCCGCTCATGAGCGTGACCAATGCGATCAGCTCCATCATCGCCATCGGCGCGCTGGTGCAGATTTCGCCTTTGGCTGCGGCCGGACGGCCCAACTCGCTGATCGGCATCCTGGCCGCTGTGGCCCTGGTGCTCACGGCCATCAACATGTTTGGCGGCTTTGCCGTCACCCAGCGCATGCTGGCCATGTTCCGAAAATAATGACTTTGGGGACAGATCTTTAGCTCTGTCCCCAACCGATTAGGACTTTGGGGACAGATCTTTAGCGCTGTCCCCAACTGATTAAAGAGACACTTATGAACTCAAGTTTGGCCACGGTCGCCTACATCGGCGCGACCATTCTCTTCATCCTCAGCCTGGGCGGTTTGTCCAACCAGGAAACCGCACGGCGCGGCAACCTCTACGGCATGATCGGCATGAGCCTGGCCGTGCTGGCCACCATCTTCGGCCCGCAAGTCACGGCCGAGGGCATTCCCATGATCCTGGGCGCCATGTTGGTGGGCGCGATCATTGGTCTTTATGCCGCGCGCAAAGTGCAAATGACGCAAATGCCCGAGCTGGTGGCGCTCATGCACAGCATGGTCGGCATGGCGGCGGCGCTGGTGGGTTATGCCACCTTTGTGGACCCTGAAGCTTCCAAGAATTTGGAAGGTGCAGCGCACGCCATCCACGCGGGTGAGATTTACATCGGCATCTTCATTGGTGCAGTGACCTTCTCAGGCTCGGTGGCGGCGTTTGGCAAGTTGTCCGGCCGCATCGGTGGCAGCCCCTTGTTGTTGCCCGGCCGCCATTGGCTCAACCTGGTGGGCTTGATTGCGGTGATTTACTTTGGCCGTGAATTCATGAACGCCCACACGGTGGAAGAGGGCATGCTGCCCTTGATCATCATGACCGCCATCGCCTTGCTGTTCGGCATCCACATGGTCATGGCCATTGGCGGCGCCGACATGCCGGTGGTGGTGTCCATGCTCAACAGTTACTCCGGTTGGGCCGCTGCGGCCACCGGCTTCATGCTGAGCAACGACTTGCTGATCGTGATCGGTGCCCTGGTCGGTTCCAGCGGCGCGATTTTGTCCTACATCATGTGCAACGCCATGAACCGCAGTTTCATCAGCGTGATCGCCGGGGGCTTTGGCACCACGGCCGCCGCGCCCAAGCCGTCTGGCGAAGCAGCCGAGCCGGTGGGCGAGGTCAGCCCCATCTTGGCCGCCGAGACGGCCGAGC
>CAMDFT010000003.1 GCA_945897795.1 Limnohabitans sp. Rim8
GAGCTGGCCGTGCCCGACATGAACAAGCTGCGCTACGTGTTTGACGCGGTCACGTCGATCCGCAAGGCGCTGAACGGCCGTGTGCCCCTCATCGGCTTTTCCGGCAGCCCCTGGACGCTGGCCTGCTACATGGTCGAGGGCGCAGGCTCTGACGACTACCGCCACGTCAAGACCCTGATGTACAGCCGCCCGGACCTGATGCACCGCATTCTGACCATCAACGCTGACGCCGTGGCCCTGTACCTGAACACCCAAATCGAAGCCGGTGCCCAAGCCGTCATGGTGTTTGACAGCTGGGGCGGCGTGCTGGCCGATGGGGCTTTTCAGCAGTTCAGCCTGGCCTATACGGTCCGCGTGCTGAGCCAGCTCAAGACCGAGCACAACGGCCAGCGCATCCCCAGCATCGTCTTCACCAAAGGTGGTGGCTTGTGGCTGCCCGAGATGGCGGGCCTGAAGTGCGATGTGCTGGGGCTGGACTGGACCATGAACCTGGGCCGCGCACGCGCCCTGGTGGGCGGCGAAGTTGGCGGCCCCGGCAAAGCGCTGCAAGGCAACATCGACCCGAACATCCTGTTTGCACCCCCTGCGCAGATCGCCACCGAGGTGCACCGGGTGCTGGACAGCTTTGGCACGCCGCACACCGACCGCAGCACCTCAGGCCCCACGCACATCTTCAACTTGGGCCACGGCATCAGCCAGTACACCCCGCCTGAGCATGTGACGGCATTGGTCGAGGCGGTGCACCAGCATTCCCACCAGATGCGCCGAGCCGCTTAACTGAGCTCTGGGCGTCTCAGGGTCGTTGGGTTTTTATTTCCAGATCCAAGCCGGTTGAGCCCACTTTGACAGGACCCAAGCTGCCCTCCCAATCACCCGACTGCGGGATCGCATTGCCCGACTTCGAAATCCGGGCTTTCACGAGCACCTGGCTGGCACCAGAAAGCTTGCGATCGGGCAGCATGGCACTGCTGTCATCCAGGGTGAATTTCAAAGGCAATTGGGCCACGGTGGTCTTCAACAACGCCAATGGCATCCGCTCGCCATTGGCGGGTACGGCATAGACAAACACCACATCCGTAGGGCTGGTTTGGCTTTTTAATGCCGCTGACAGACGCACTTGCCCTGAGACATTCAGCGCCGATGCAGCGCCCCCTGCAGCAGAGGCAACGGCAGCTGCTGGCGCCGTTCCTGAAGCAGCGCTGCCTGACGCAGGCGCCGCTCCTTGGGCGCCCTGAGCCGCCGGGGTGACCGAAGGGCTGGCTGGGTTTTTCAGTTTGGCTTGAACGGTCGACATGGCTTCGATCAAGTTCGGGACATCGGGGTGATCTGCCGACAGCCGAAGCCGAGCGCGTTGCCAAAATTCAAGGGCATCGGCATAGCGGTTGTTTGCATAAGAAGCGCTGCCAGCCAACAACAATGCGGCATAGTTTTGGGGATCGCGCTGCAAGACTTCGCGAATCACGCGCCAAGGCTCTCCATCAAATCGGCCTTGGTTCTTGGCTGCCAACACCTCGGCCCGCGCCAAAATCAGCTCGTCGTCTGGATTGAGCTTCAACGCACGGTCAAAGGCAGACAAAGCCGCATCCAAGTTGCCCATGCTGCGGTGAGTCCGCCCCAGCAAGACCCAGCCTTCGAGGTTGTTCGGATCGGCCTGCAGTTTGCTCGCCAAATTCTCTACGATTTGGTCGAGATTTGGGGGCGCTGTCTGCTCAGTCGCTGCTTCGGCAGACACTGCCGCTGGCAGCATCGGATTTATAGCTTCAGGAGCACCCAGCCATACGTACAAGGCCAAAGCCGAAATGGGAAAGACCAAAGCGATCACCACCGCTGTGCGCCATGACTGCGCTTGGGTGATGACATGGGGCTCGTCTTCAACCGCCGTGTCTTGCAGCAAGCGCACACTCAGTTCGTCGCGCGACTGTTGCCACTCGGCATCACTGAGGTGGCCGTTGGCGTGCTCACGGTCCAAGTCCAAAATTTGCTCTCGGTAGACTTTGACGTTGGCTTGCGACTGGCTTGCCGAAGTGACCACTGGGCCCTGGCGCAGCAAGACCCACACCACCACACCCGCCACACACAGCGCCATGCCCAGCGTGACGGCCAGAAACATCAGCAGTTCAGTCATGGCGACTCTCCGTTTTTCAACAAGACACGAACTTGGTCGCGTTCTTTTTCACTCAAAGGTTGGGCCAACTTCTGAACCGCCTGGCGCTGACGCACATAAAGGGCCATGCCCACCACACCGCACAACAGCAAGGCAAAAGGGCCAAACCACAACAGCCAAGTCAGGGGTTTGACTTCGGGTCGGTAAAGCACAAAGTCGCCGTAGCGCTCGACCAAGTAGGCTTTAATGGCGACATCACTTTTGTCTTGACGAATCAGCAGGCGAACTTCTTCGCGCAAGTCGTTCGCCAATTCAGCCCGCGAAGAAGCCAGCGATTCATTCTGGCAAACCAAACAGCGCAGCTCTTCAGAGATATGAATCAAACGCTGCTCGATCAGCGGCTCCTTGGCCGAAGGTTCAGCCTCTTTGCTTTGGGCAGTCGCTACAGCAGCTGCTGCAAGCAGGAAAAATACCCCCTGCATCAGCCGCTTGATTCCGAGAAAATTCGTGCTCATGGACTCTTTCAACCTGCCTTACAAGGCGTTTAACTTCTTCACCAAAGGCAAGATTTGGGCGTCCAACAGTTCCTGCGTGATGACCCCCACGCGTTTGTAGCGGATCACGCCTTTTTGATCAATGACGTAGGTTTCGGGTACGCCGTATACGCCGTAGTCAATGCCCACACGACCATCCAAATCAAACACAGTCGCGGCATACGGATTGCCATAACGTTGCAACCACTGAGCGCTGCGCTCACGCGCCCGTTGCAATTTGTCGTCGGGTGACAGCTTGCTGCCCGAGGGCATGTCTTGGCTTTGAATTTCTTTGTAACTCAAGCCCACAATGGGCAATTGGTTGGCTTTTGAGAAGGCCACCAACAAGGGGTGTTCTTCCCTGCAGGCCACACACCAGGTGGCCCACACGTTGAGCATCCAAACTTGGCCCCGCATGTCTTGCGGCCCAAATGAGGCCGCGCTGCGGTCCAAAGTCGGCAAGGCAAATGCAGGCGCTGGCTTGCCCACCAAGGGCGAAGGAATTTCCTGCGGGTTGCGGGTCAAGCCAACCGCCAGAAAACCCACCAAGACCAAGAACAGCCCCAGGGGAATCAAAAACTTTTTCATGCCAAGCCTCTCCCCTTAGGCGGCAACAGCCGCTGGGGACTTGCGGTAGCGACGGTCGCTGACCGCCAACAAACCACCCAAGACCATCAAGATGGATCCGTACCAAAGCCAGGACACAAACGGCTTGTAATAAACACGTACGCTCCACTGTGGACGCTCGCCTTCTATGGGCTCGCCCAATGACACATACAAGTCGCGGAAAAAGCCCGAATCGATGGCCGCCTCGGTCATGGGCATGTTGCTGGAGAAATAGCGGCGCTTTTCTGGATACAACACCTCCAGCAGTTTTTCATCCTTGTTGACCCGCACCTCGCCTCGCAGCGCTTTGTAATTGGGACCATTCACTTCGGAGACACCCATCAACTCAAAGCTGTAATTTTCAATTTGAACGGTGTCACCCACGCCCATGCGCACATCGCGCTCGACTTCGTAGCCCTTGACCAAAGTGATGCCCACCACCACCACCGCAATGCCCAGATGCGCCAAGTGCATGCCCCAAAAAGATGGGGCGATGCGGCCAGGTTTTTGCATGCGGTTGACGATTTGATGGAGCAAACCCGCCACCACCCATGTGGCCAAGGCCATGCCCATGGCGGTCAGCCAAGTGCCGCGGGCGCTGAAGAACAAGACGCCCAAGCCCACCAGCACAGCGGCCAAAGCCGGCAAACGCATGGCATGGGCCAACTCTGCCCAACGGGCTTCGCGCCAATGCGCAACGCCCCCTGGCACCATCAGAAACACCACAGGCACCATCAAAGGCACAAACACCGCATTGAAATAAGGTGCCCCCACCGAGAGTTTGCCCAAGTTCAAGGCGTCCACGATCAGGGGGTAAACCGTGCCCAACAACACGGCAGCGGTGGCCACCACCAGAAGTACGCTGTTGGCCAACAGCATCGACTCGCGGGACACCAAGCCCATCTTGCCGCCCAATGTGGCTTTCGGTGCACGCCAGGCAAACAGCGTGAGCGAAATGCCCACCACCAAGGCCAAAAAGATCAAGATGAACACCCCCCGTTTGGGGTCAGAGGCAAACGAATGCACGGAGGTCAGAACGCCCGAGCGCACCAAGAACGTGCCCAACAAAGACAATGAAAACGCCCCAATGGCCAACAAGATCGACCAAGCCTTGAAGCCACCGCGCTTGTCGGTCACCATCAAAGCATGAATCAAAGCCGTGCCAAACAACCATGGCAAGAGGGAGGCGTTTTCCACCGGGTCCCAAAACCACCAGCCGCCCCAGCCCAACTCGTAGTAAGCCCACCAAGAGCCCAGCGCGATGCCGGCGGTCATGAACATCCAGGCCACGATCGTCCACGGCCGCGACCAGCGGGCCCAAGCCGCGTCCATGCGCCCCGACAACAAGGCGGCAATGGCAAAGGCAAAGGCCACCGAAAAGCCCACATAGCCCATGTACAACATCGGCGGGTGAATGATCAAGCCCGGGTCTTGCAGCAATGGATTCAAATCGCGCCCATCGGCGGGTGCTGGGATCAGGCGCTCAAACGGACTGGAGGTGATCACAGTGAAAGACAAAAACCCGACAGACACCCAGCCCAAAACCCCAATCACCCGAGCCACCATGGCCAGGGGCAAGGTTTTGGAAAACAGGGCCACAGCCACCGTCCAACCCGACAACATCAGCACCCACAACAGCAACGAGCCTTCATGGCCACCCCACACTGCGGACACCTTGTATTCCATGGGCAAGAGCGAGTTGGAGTGTCCGGCGATGTATTTGATGGAAAAGTCGTCCGTGACCGCTCCATGCGTCAACACCGCATAGGCCAATACGATGAGCGCAAACTGAAGCCAGGCCGTTGGTTTGGCCAGCGCCTGCCACCTGGGTCTGTCCAGCATCGTGCCTGCCAAGGGCAACACCGCTTGCAAAAAAGCGACGCAAGTGGCAAGGATCAACGCAAAGTGACCAATTTCAACAATCATTGAAAGCTCTTTTCTCTCAGTTAGGCAGCTTGAGCGACTTTGCCGCTTTGTCGGCTGCAGCCTGGTCTAAGGCATGTTGCGCCTCAGGTGGCATGTAGTTTTCATCGTGTTTGGCCAAAACTTCGGAGGCCTTGAATGCTCGGCCTTCCTGCATTTTCCCTTGAGTTACCACGCCTTTGCCTTCTTTGAACAAATCGGGCAAGAAACCGGTGTAAGACACGGAGACCTCGTGTGCAAAGTCAGTCACGACAAATTGCACGTTCTCTCCGTCTTTCTTCACACTGCCCTCTTTGACCATGCCGCCCACACGAAAGGCACGGCCTTGAGGGGCCTCCCCTTGCGCGACTTGGGTGGGCGTGAAAAAGAAAACCAAGTTGCTTTGAAAGGCATTCAAAACCAGCGTGCCCGCTGCGGCCAATGCCAGTAAGCCGGCGCTGATCCACAGCATGCGTTGATGACGGGGCTTCATGATTGCCAATCCTTGCTCAAGCCTTGTTCAGAGGCCGATTCTGCTGCCACTTGCGCCAAGGCACGCTGGCGCTGCTGCCTGACCCAGCCCACTTCGAGGGCCATGAGAAGGGCGGTGACACCAAAACTGCCCCAGACATAAAACCCATACCCGCCCATGGCCCAAAATTCGGCCGCACTGTTCCAAATCATGGCGAAGTCCTTTTGAATTGGGCTTTGATTTCGGGTAAATCAGCCACCCATTGCGCGTGCCTTTCACGCATCAAAATCATGCTCCTGACTCTGTACAAAGCGATGGCAATGGCATAAAGCCAAAATGCAACCGCCATGATGAGCATGGCTTGCAACATGATTTCCGCCATTTTCGAGCCTTGGGTCAAAGAAACCGACGCACCCTGGTGCAAGGTGTTCCACCACTTCACAGAGAAGTAAATCACCGGCACATTGAGCGCCCCCACCAAGGCCAAGATGCCGCCGGCTTTGTCAGCGCGGCGGGTGTCGTCGATGGCATTGGTCAAAGCGATGTAGCCCAAGTACAAGAAAAACAAAATCAGCTCAGAAGTCAGTCGAGCATCCCAGACCCACCAAGCACCCCACATGGGTTTGCCCCAGAGCGCGCCCGTCCACAGCGACAAGAAAGCACAAATGGCCCCGGTGGGCGCCAAAGCGCGGCACATCATGCCGGACAAGCGTGTGTTGAAGGTCAGGCCTAAAAAAGCCCAAAAAGCCATGGCCAGGTAAATGATCATGGACATCCAAGACACAGGGACATGCACAAAAATAATGCGATAACCCTGACCTTGCTGAAAATCGGTGGGCGCCACGAAAAAGCCCAACCACAAACCCCAAACCGCCAGCGCCGAAGCCAAGGCTGCCACCCAAGGCCACAAACGACCAGCCAAACCGTAAAAGTTTTGCGGCGCAGCGTAGTGAAAGAAAATTTTATTCATCGTTCAATCAAGCAAGGCTCATGATTCCAGCGCAATGCGAAGCGAGGCCGCGCTCACCCAAGGGCTGAACACGGCAGCGACCAAGGCCATTGCGGCCAAAATGGACAGATGTGCCGCAGCACCTAAGCCACTCATTTGTGCCTGAACCGCGCCCGCACCAAAAATCAAAGCAGGCACGTACAAAGGCAAGATCAACAAAGACAGCAAAACATCCCCCCCTCGAACCCCTAAGGTGAGTGCCGCGCCCACGGCCCCTATCAAAGACAAAATGGGCGTACCCAGCAAAAGACCGATCGTCAAAGTCCACAGAGCCTCTTCGGTCAGGTCAAATTGCAAGCCCAAAACAGGGGCCAGCAAGACCAATGGCAGGCCAGAGAGTAACCAATGCGCCAAAATTTTGGCGGCCACCAGAACCGATAAACTGTTCGGAGATAAGGCCATTTGCTCCAGCGTGCCATCGGCAAAGTCTGCCGCAAACAAGCGCCCCAAGGAAAGCATGCTGGCCAGCAAAGCCCCCACCCACAAAATGCCGGGTGCGACCAAGCGCAAAGTGTTGATTTCCGGGCCAATGCCCAAAGGGAACAAGGCGGCCACCACGACAAAAAAGAAAACGGCGGTGATGACCTCGGTTTTGCGCCGCATGGCCAGAACCAAATCGCGCTGAACAACGGCCCAAAAAGCGCTCATGCGGTCAACCGGTAAGAAAGCGCCTGGCCTTGCAACGACAGAGGCTGGTGGCTGGTCACCAGCAACATGCCGGCGTCGTTCAAGTGCGCGTTGATCACACCTGACAAAGCATTTTGTGCGGCCGCATCCAAAGCCACAAAAGGCTCGTCCAAAATCCACAGGGATGCGCGACTGATGAACAAACGGGCCAAGGCCGTGCGCCTTTTTTGCCCCTGAGACAGCACCCGAACAGGCAGGTGCTCACGCCCCCTCAAACCCATTTGGCCCAGGGCGGCCATGACACGGTCAACAGAACCATCACGACCCGCCACGAGGGCATCCGCGCGCAGGTTTTCAAGTGGGCTTAAATCTTCTTTGAGGGCCAATTGGTGGCCCAAATAAAGCAAATCGGCCCTAAAGTTTTCGGGCTCTTGAACGATGGACTGGTTTTTCCACGTCACTTCGCCTTGCTCCCAGACGCCCAGGCCACACAGCAGGCGCAGCAAACTGGTTTTGCCAACGCCATTGTCCCCCTCCAAATGCAGCCATTGCCCCGGCATCAAGCTGAAGGAGACATCGGAAAAAAGTCGGCGGTGGCCCCGACTGAGTGAAAGGTGGGATACGGAGAGCATGTGACTGAATCTTCGCAGATCATGCCCACATGGAAGGACCATGTGTCAAAAAAAAACCACCCACAAAGCTGCGCGCCATCAAGTATTCAAAAACATGTGCCGCACGGTTTCAAGGGTGTGCTGCCTGTGCGCGCCTTCGGCATGGTGCAATTCCCGCAAAGGGCCATTGAGCATTTTTTTCATCACCCCCACCGACAGCGACTCGAGAACACTCTCAATGTCTTGGCCTTTTTCAATTTGCTTGCGGGCGCGGGCCAATTCTGTTTGTCGCCAAGCATCGGCTTGCACTCGGAGTTCTTGGATCACAGGCACATGGGTGCGGTGGTCCAACCAGGACATGAATTTTTGAACCCCCTCGTCGATGATGGCCTCGGCATCCACCACCGCTTCCTTCCTGTGCGATTGCCCACTGTTGATCACTTCGGTCAGGTCGTCCACGGTGTACAAATACACATCCGACAAACCCTTGACTTCGGGCTCAATGTCGCGCGGCACCGCCAAATCGACCATGAAAATAGGCCGGTTTTTACGGGCCCGCAAAGCCCGATTCACCGCCCCCAATCCAATCAAGGGCAAGGTGCTGGCGGTGCAACTGATCACCACATCAAATTCGTGCAAGCGGGTCGGCAAATCGGCCAAAGCCATGCACCGCCCGCCATGCAGAGCGGCCAATGCCTCGGCCCGCTCGGCAGAACGGTTGGCGATGGTGATGCTGCGCGGCGACTTGGCGGCAAAGTGCGCCACACACAGCTCAATCATGTCGCCAGCGCCCACAAACAAGACATGGGTGTCTTGGATTCTTTCAAAAATGCGGCTGGCCAATCGAACGGATGCGGCCGCCATGCTGATGGAGTGCGCGCCAATGTCGGTGGAGCTTCTGACTTCTTTGGCCACCGCAAATGAGCGTTGAAACAGTTGGTTCAGCGTGGTGCCCAAGGCCCCCGTGTTGGCGGCCAATCTGACGGCGTCTTTGAGTTGGCCCAATATTTGGGACTCGCCCAGCACCATGGAATCGAGCCCACTGGCCACCCTGAACGCGTGGCGTGCCGAAGCATCCCCCTCCATTCGGTAGGTATGCGACTGCAGTACGTCCACCTGCGTTTGTCCGGTTTGCGCCAACCACGCCAGTGTTTCTGGCCAATGCACCGCATCCCCTGCGCAGTAAATTTCTGTCCGGTTGCACGTGGACAAAATGGCCACTTCTTTGTGCGTCGCAAAGCTTTGACGCAGCCCTTGCAAGGATTGCTCGAGTTTTTCAGACGCGAACGCAAAACGCTCCCGCAAATCAATGGGGGCAGTCCGGTGGTTCAGGCCCAGTGTCCAAACAGCCATTCAGACAACCCTTCTGAGCATCGGTGTACTTTGTACATCCGGCCATTGCTGCGAAATGCGCTGCGCAATGCCCTCGGCCGTCAGGCCGTAATCCTTCATCAACACCTTGGGGTCACCGTGTTCCGTGAACTCGTCTTCAAACCCGATGACCAACACCGGCTTGACAAGGCCCATGTCTTGCAAGGCCTCCAGCACAGCAGCGCCTGCACCGCCTGTGCGGGTGCCGTCTTCCACCGTGACCAAGCGGTCGTGCGTGAGGGCCATGTCTTTCAGTACTTGCAAATCCAGGGGTTTGGCCCAGCGCATGTTGACCACCGTAGCATTCAAGGTTTGGGCCGCCTTCAAGGCTTCGTAAAGCAAGGGGCCAAACGCCAAAATGGCCACGCCTTCGCCCTGCCGCTTCACTTCTGCCTTTCCCCATGGCAAAGGGGACAAGTCGGCGTCAACGGGCGTGCCCACACCGGCACCTCGGGGGTAGCGCACCGTGACCGGGTGGTCCAGTGAATAAGCCGTGCTGAGCAATTGTCGGCATTCTTTTTCATCGGCCGGGCAAGCCACACTCATGTTGGGAATGCAGCGGGTGAAGGCGATGTCGTACATGCCCGCATGGGTGGGGCCGTCGGCGCCCACCAAACCGGCGCGGTCCAAGGCGAAGACGACGGGCAATTTCTGCAGCGCCACATCGTGGATCAACTGGTCATAAGCGCGTTGCAAAAACGTCGAATAAATGGCCACCACGGGTTTGAGGCCTTCACAGGCCAAGCCCGCGGCAAACGTCACGGCATGTTGCTCAGCAATGCCGACGTCGTGATAACGGCTGGGAAAGCGTTCACTGAAGGCCACCATGCCCGAGCCTTCTCGCATGGCGGGCGTGATGGCCACCAGGCGCGGGTCTTTGTCTGCCATGTCGCACAGCCATTGGCCAAAGACCTGGGTGAAAGTGACTGGGGACTGGCCCGCACTGCGCAAGCCCACCGCCGGATCAAATTTGCCAGGGCCGTGGTAGGCCACAGGGTCCAACTCGGCCTGGGCATAACCCTTGCCTTTGCGCGTGACTACATGCAAAAACTGAGGGCCGGGGGTCTTGTGCAATTTTTGCAAGGTATCGACCAGGCCCTGGACATCATGGCCGTCGACAGGCCCGGTGTAAGTGAATCCCAGTTTTTCAAAAATCGTGTGCGGCTGGATCAGGTTCTGGGTCTGTTCCTCCAAGTGCTTGGCCAATGCAAACAAAGGAGGCGCATTGCGCAACACCTGCTCCCCCAATTTTTTGGCTTGGGCATAAAAGCGCCCGCCCATCAACTCAGCCAAGTAATGGTTCAAGGCGCCCACAGGCGGGCTGATCGACATGTCGTTGTCGTTCAAAATGACCAACAAGTCATAGGGGCTGTTGCCCGCGTTGTTCATCGCCTCGTAGGCCATGCCTGCGGTCAGGGCCCCATCGCCGATGATGGCCACCGCTTTGCGTTGGCTGCCGGTTTGCTTGTGTGCCACAGCCATGCCCAGTGCGGCAGAAATACTGGTCGAAGAATGCGCGGTGCCAAAGGCGTCGTAGACGCTTTCTTCTCTTCTGGGAAAACCGCTCAAACCGCCTTTTTGACGCAAAGAGCCCATCTGCGCGTTTCGGCCGGTCAGTATTTTGTGGGGATAGGTTTGGTGGCCCACATCCCAGACCAAGCGGTCTTCGGGGGTGTTGAACACATAGTGCAGGGCAATGGTCAATTCCACAGTCCCCAAATTGGAACTGAAATGCCCGCCGGTTTGAGACACGGTCTCCACCAAGCGCTCGCGCAACTCTTGGGCCAAAGACGGCAGGTTTTCACGCGAAAGCTTTTTCAAGTGCGATGGCGACTGAATCCATTCCAGCAAAGCATCCATGGTGGGCCTGAAAAGGTGTTAGACAGACCTGCAATTTACCGTTATTTCAAAAAACGTCAAGCAAAATTGACACTTTATTCCAGTTTATTTATAAAACCCCTTAGGTCATAAGGGCACCGATAAAGCCTTTTCCATTGGAGAATCGTTTAAAAAAATCTCAAACAGGCCGATCCAATACCCCCGCATCGTTGACTGCTCAAAATGACAGTGTGTCAATTAAACTTGACATTTCTTCTTGATTTTTAGATGATGTTCACTCCGCAATCCCTCTGAACACTTTCATGGCCTCTACGTTTCCCTTTGCAGCCATCGTCGGACAAGACGAAATGACCTTGGCCATCCAAGTGGTGGCCATCGACCCCACGGTGGGCGGTGTTTTGGTTTTGGGTGACAGGGGCACGGGCAAATCCACCGCAGTGCGGGCTTTGGCCGACTTGCTGCCGCCGATTCAAGTGGTCAAGGGCTGCCCCTACAAATGCGATCCAACGAAACCGGCCGAGGCTTGCCCTTTTTGTGCGCCCCCTTCCAGCGTTCAACCTGGCAAGGCCACCAAACGAATTTCTGAGACACGCCCCGTAAGCGTGGTGGACCTGCCCTTGGGGGCCACCGAAGACCGCATCGTGGGTGCACTGGATTTAGAGAAAGCCTTGTCGCAGGGCATCAAAGAGTTTTCGCCCGGTTTGTTGGCGCAGGCCCATCGGGGGTTTTTGTACATCGATGAGGTGAATTTGCTGGACGACCACTTGGTCGATTTGTTGATCGACGTGGCCGCTTCTGGTGAAAACCTGGTGGAGCGCGAAGGCCTTTCCATTCGCCACCCGGCCCGCTTTGTATTGGTGGGCAGCGGCAACCCGGAAGAGGGTGAACTTCGCCCGCAGTTGCTGGACCGTTTTGGTCTGTCGGTCCACGTCAAGACCCCTCAAGACGTGGCCTTGCGGGTCGAGGTCATCAAACGCCGCGATGCCTTTGACAAAGACCCCTTGGCCTACAAAGCCCAATGGCAATCGGAAAACAACAAGCTCCAAAAGCGCATCGTGAAAGCCAGAAAAGCACTGGCCACGGTGGTGGTGGACGATGAGATGCTCACTTTGTGCGCTCGGCTGTGCCAGCAACTGGGCACCGATGGACTGCGTGCCGAATTGACGCTGCTGCGCGCCACGCGGGCGCTGGCGGCCATGCAGGGGGACAAAGCGGTCCAACCGAAACACCTGAAAACCATTGCCCCCCTGGCATTGCGCCATCGCCTGCGCCGCAACCCTTTGGATGACACCGATTCAGGCGAACGCGTGCAAAGATGCCTGCAAGACATTTTGGCGACCTGAGGGCCCACCATGTCCAACGCGCTGCGAGAGCTGGAAATCTGGAACGATGCCCTGACCGCGTTGCAGTTGCTGCAAATTGACCCCCACGGCTTTGGCGGTGTCTGGCTTCGAGCTCCCTTTGGCCCTGTGCGCGATCAATGGCTGCGACAGCTCGCCAACACGGAGATGAACACCATCAAGCTGCCAGGCAGTGTCGATTTAGAGCGTTTGTTGGGGGGCATCGATTTGTCGCTCACGCTGCAAACCGGTCAGTTGCACCTGCAATCGGGTTTGTTGGCGCAGGCTCACCAGGGCTTGGTTTGCATCAGCATGGCGGAGCGGTTTCCCGCATCCTTGATGGCCCCATTGACGCAAGCCATGGACACCCAATGCTTGCCACCTTTGCGCATGAGCGACAGCGCCCAAATCCCAGTTCAGACCACATTTGGCGTGGTCGCCTTGGACGAGTCCGTGGGCGACGATCTGCCCATCAGCCCGGCGCTGCAAGAACGCCTGGGACTTTGGCTGAACCTGCAAGAACTGCCCCCCTCTGCCGTCTCCGATCTGGCGTTCGCGTTACAAAACAAGGACAGCGACGAAGGTGCTGTCAATGCCGTTTTATCGGCGAAGTCCTTGGCCGAGATGCGCCCATTGCTGCAGCGCATGCAGTTCAACGATGAGCAGGCCACGGCCATCTGCGCCACCGCCATGGGACTGGGCATCGACTCCTTGCGCGTGCCCAGCTTGGCCCTAAGGGTGGCTTGCGTCCACGCCGCCTTGCATTTGCGAAGCGAAGTGGTGCACGCAGATTTGGCGTTTGCCACCCGCGCTGTGTTGGCCCCTCGGGCGACCCAATGGCCCACACCACCCGACAACGCGTCCGACCCCACAGAGACCACACCGCAAGAACCTGAGCCCGAAACGGCATCAGAGCCGTCGGCGAAGCCGGAACCTCAAGCAGAACCGCCGCTCCCACAGGACAACTCGCCACCGCCCACCGATTCGCCCGAGCCCCCTCCCCCCGACGACAGCGAACAGGACAGCGACGAGGTGAAAGACCCCAGCCCGCAGAATCTGGAAGATCTGTTGATCGCGGCCGCGCTGGCGAGTTTGCCTGCCCATATTTTGGAACGCCTGATGACCAAGACAGGCAGCAACACCGGCCAAAGCTCGGGGCGCAGCGGCACCGTGCGATCGGGCATGCAACACGGCAGACCCCTGCCCCCTCGGCCGGGCCGACCGGGCGGGCTCGCACGCCTGCACGTTTTGGCCACCTTGCGCGCTGCTGCACCCAAACAGCGCCTCAGAAACGGAACCCAAACAGCCCGCGTGGCCATTCGTGCTGAAGACTTTCATGTCCACCGTTACCAACAAAACAGCGCTACCTGCCTGATCTTGGCCTTGGATGCTTCCGGCTCGGCCGCACTGCAACGCCTGGCGGAAGCCAAAGGGGCGGTGGAGCTGCTGTTGCAACAGTCCTACGCCCGACGCGACAGCGTGTGCATCGTGGCGTTCAGAGGCGCGCAAGCCCAATTGCTGTTGCCCATGACGCGCTCTTTGGTGCGCGCCAAACGGGCCATGACGGGACTGCCCGGCGGTGGCGGCACACCGTTGGCTTTGGCCCTGAAAATGGCCTGCGAACAAGCCCAGCAGTTGCACAGGCAAGGGGTCACCCCCCTGTTGGTGGTCTTGAGTGACGGACGCGCCAACATCTCGTTGGCCGGGGTAGGCGGGCGCGAACAAGCCCAAGCCGATGCAGTTCAGTGGGCGACGCAGTGGCGGCTCACTGGGCACCGGTCCATGTGGATAGACACCTCGGTCAAACCCGATGCGCAGGTGCAAAACATGGCCAGCAACATGGGGGGCCATTACCTGCCCATGCCGCAGGTTCAAGCGCACCGAATGGCCTCGGCGATGGACAACTTAAGACGACTTTGATCGCATGATGTACGAGCGGTTTTACCCCACCATGGACTGGACCGAACATCGACACGCTTGGCCCCATGCAGCGCACAGTCATTTTGTCAACGCAGGTGGCATTCGATGGCATGTTCAGCGCATGGGCCAAGGCCCCGCCCTGTTGCTGTTACACGGCACCGGCTCAGGCAGTTTCAGTTGGCGTGGACTGATGCCCTCGCTGAGCCAACACTTTCAAGTCATTGCGCCAGATTTACCCGGTCACGCCTTCACCAGCAGAGGCAGTGGCGACAGTCTGTCATTGCACGGCATGGCCGAAGGGCTGAGGGCTTTGCTGCTGCAAATGGCCATCACGCCCACCGTGATCGCAGGCCACTCCGCAGGTGCGGCCATTGCCGCCCACATGGTCTTGCACCAAAGCGCGCTGTCGCAGACGCATTTGATTGGCATGAATCCGGCTTGGCTGCCTATTCCAGGATTGCCTTCTTGGATTTTCGGCCCCACCGCCAAATTGGCCGCCCTCAATCCCCTGTCTGCTTGGGCCACAGCCAAATTGGCCAACCGCCCCGCCCTGTTGGCCAAATCAATGGCACAAACGGGCTCACAACTGGACGAGGAAGGCATGTCCCTTTACCGGCGTGTCTTCGGTCACCCAGGCCATGTGCACAGTGTGCTGGCCATGATGGCCTCTTGGAAACTGCAAGCTTTGTCCAGCACCCTTCACCGCATCGCCAACCCGGTGTCGATTTTGGTCGGCTCGGCCGATAAAACGGTACCGCCCCAACTGGCGCAAGAAGCCTGCAGCTTGATGCCACACGCCAAACTGCATCTGCAGAACCACCTGGGCCACTTGGCGCACGAAGAAGACCCGCAGGGAACAGCCACCCTGATTTTCAAAGACTGCGGTCAGCCTTGGGCACAAAACCCTTGAGGAAGGACAAGACCTCGAGGGGGTTGTTGGAGATGGCACCGGCACCGAACATTTGTGGCACGGTATTGACCAGCATGAAAATAGGCCCGCACAAGAGTACCTTGACCTGAGGGTTGCCCAAGTTTTTCTTGCGCCCTCAGTCATCGACCCATCAGGTTTTGGCCAGTCCCAGCAAATGGGCCGTGTCCTTCAGGAAAATCCGCAGGTGCGCCATGGGATCCCTGCGGGTCAGCTCTTTGTTCATATAGGACTCAAAGGTGAGCCGTTGCACGTCTTTGTCTTCGCAAATTTTGACGAATTTCTCACGGCGTTTGTCATTTTGGTACCAAAAATACTGCATCATGCCCAGAATCCAAAACACTTTCCCATGCTGCTTCATGAAGCGCTGACGGCCTTTTTTGAGGCACTTGGGGTCGCCTGTTTTCAAGGCCATGTGCGCTGCATGCGCCATGGTGCGCGCGCAATCCATGGCGTAATAAATACCCTCTCCTGAAGAGGGTGCCACCACCCCCGCCGCATCGCCGATCACCAACACATCTCGGCCGTTATCCCAATGCGGCAAGGGCTTCAAAGGAATCGGTGCCCCTTCACGGCGCAGCGTGGGCATGTCGGCAAGCCCGGCTGCTTTTCTCAGGTGGCCTGTTGCACCGCGCAAAGAAAAACCCTTGTCGGCACTGCCCGTGCCCACGCTCATGGTTTTGCCATGCGGAAATACCCAGCCATAAAAGTCCGGTGAAACTTCGCCCTGGTAATAAACATCACAGCGCTCGCCATCGTGCGATTGCTTTTCCAACGGAGCTTGGATGATCTCGTGGTAAGCGAACACATACTTTGTACGATCGGACAATGGGATTTGTTGCCTCGCCACTTCAGAGCGCGCCCCATCGGCACCGATGACCATTCGGGCGCTGACCTTGACCGGTTTGGATGGCTCTATGGCCGCATGCTCCTTGCCTGAGACAGGTGTGTACTGGACCCACAAAGTGCCTTCGGCATCGTGTTCAACTTTGTCAAAAATGGCCTGCTGTCGAATCGCGCCCGATTGCGCCGCACGCACGCGCAAAAATTCATCAAAATCTTGCCTGTCCACCATGCCCACATAACCGTTGTCAATGTGCATGTCGACTTGCTTGTCGGCGGGCGAGATCATGCGGGCACATTTGATTTTGGCCACCAGCAAATGGTCGGGAATATCAAAGTCCTTGATCAAGCGAGGGGGAATGGCTCCTCCACAAGGCTTGGGGCGCCCTTGCCTGTCCAGCAACAAGACGCGCCAACCCTCACTCGACAAATCATGTGCAGCGGTGGCGCCAGAGGGTCCGCCCCCAACGACGACGAAATCAAAATCAGTTGCTGTCATGTGGTTGCCCCATCTTTCCATAAGACTTGATGATCTGGTGCTTTGTGCTGGGCCGTGGTGTGCGCTGCGCGAATGCGCAAAGCCACCCATGCTGAAGCCAAAAACATCAGTGCTTGAAATGCAAATACCGCCTGATACGCGGACTGAGACTCGCCCAGCACCCAGTGCGCCAAATCACTCGCACCGGTGCCGACCAATCCCCCCATGGCAAACGCCATGGCTTGTGCAGCGCCCCACAAGCCCATGCGCGTGCCCTCGGTGCCAGAACCGCCTTCACCCGCCAGACGCATCATGGTGGCAATGGCGGCAATGGAGAACGCGCCATTGGCCACGCCCAAGAAAATCACATTGGCTTTAATGGGCCATGGCATCGCCAAGGTGGCTGTCGCCGAGAGGGACAAGCCCACCGTGGCCAGGGCAGACAGCAAGCAACCGCCCCACATCCAGACCTGCACAGAACCCAGGCGCCCCGCGACCCAGCGCGAACTGGCCGCGGCCATAGACAGCATGCCCACCAAGACCCCCATATGGTGCCACCCAGAAAGCTGCGTGGTCTGGCCAGGCGACATGCCGTGAACGGCCCCAGCAAAAGGCTCCAAAATCAAATCTTGCGCGCTGTAGGCCAGCATCGACAGGAAGATAAAAATCGTGAAGGTTTTCGCCTGAGGCTCAGCCCAAATGCCCTGCAAGGTGCGTTTGAAATTGACAGGGGTACTGGTTTTCGCGGACACCCCCTGCGCATCGGGCTTCTCCAAACCCCAAAGACACAGGGCCGTCAGCACCGTGGTCAAGATGCTCAAACCTACCGACACCCGCCACAAAATATCGGGCGTGTAGGGGTCAATCAGTTGGCCAACGACGCCAGCGGTGACGGCAAAACCCATGATCATCATCAACCACACGGTAGTGGCCGCCTGCGCCCGACGCTCAGCCGGCACGCGCTTGGCCATCAGCGTCAAGAGTGAGGTGCCACAGGCGCTCACACCCAAGCCGATCAGACTGAAGGCCAGCATGGCCAAGGCCATGCCTTGCCAAAGCGAAGTGGCCATCCACAGGGTCGCCAAGGCCGCCAGCACACCGCCCACCCCCAAGACGACCATACCCCCCATCATCCAAGGCGTGCTGCGCCGACCCTGGTCTGCGCCAAAGCCCATGCGTGGACGCACCATTTGCACTGTGTAATGCCACGCCACCAAAAAACCCGGCAACAACGCGGGCAGTGCCAACTCAACCACCATGATGCGGTTGAGGGTGGAGGTCGTCACCACCACCACAGCCCCCAAACAAGCTTGGATGAGGCCTAAACGGATGATGTCCAACCAACCAAAGATTTGAGCGTTCATGAGACCCCCAGCGCATTGATCTGACGCAAGCCCCATGCACTGACCATCATGCCGCTAACAAACAGGGGCACCCCAAAAGCACTGACATACAAAGCCCGCTCAATCGGTTGCTTTAAGAATTTCCACATCAAGGGCCACTGCAAGAAACTCAAGACCAGCACAGCCAAGGCATGCCAAGGCAATTGCCAATGCATCAGGAGCGCAGCGACCGCCACTTGGGGCAACCACATCAGCACACAGGCCACGCGCGCCGCGCCCGAGGCCCCCAGCTGAACGGGCAAAGAAGCCACCCCCATTTGCCGGTCTCCCTCGATGGCCTTGAAGTCGTTCAAGGTCATGATGCCGTGGGCACCCAAGCTGTAAAGCAGGGCCAAGTAAATCGCCTTCTCACCCGGCCACGCACCACCCAACATGACGGCCGTGCCAGTCAGCCATGCCAAGCCTTCGTAACTGAGCGCACATGCCGCGTTGCCATACCAACCGTTGTTTTTCAGCCGCACTGGTGGCGCGCTGTAGGCCCAAGACAGGGCAATGGCCAGGGCGCAAGCCACAAAGCCCCAAGTGCCCATCAGGGTGGCCCACAGCAAAGACAGGACCGTCCACAAGACGGCGATGCCCAAGCCCCATTGGCCAGGCATGCGGCCTGAAGGTATCGGCCTTTGCGGTTCATTGATGGCGTCCACATGACGATCAAACCAGTCATTCACCGCTTGGCTGCTGGCGCAAACCAAGGGCCCAGTCAAAATCAGCCCCAAACAAATCAACAACCAATGGTCTGACAGGCTTTGACCCGAAGCGACGGCACCACATGCAAAAGCCCATACCGGTGGAAACCAAGTGATCGGTTTGAGCAACTCCGCCACGGTGCGCAAACGCGGCCGGATGAGCGGTTTTGTCAGTTCAAGGCTCTGGGTGTCCATGCGCCCATTATGAGAAGACTTCCAATGTTGTCAATCAATGTTTACACTGGGTGTAAAAATATTGAGACACTCCGCCATCAAAGGGCTGATGAATCGGGATCGTTGTCCGACAAAATGCCAAAGCGACGCAACTTGACATACAGGCTTTGCCGCGAGAGCCCCAACATTTCGGCAGCAGAGGCGCGGTTGTTGTGGGTGAGCTCCAACGCCGCCTCAATGCACATGCGCTCGATGGTGTCCACCGTATCGCCCACAATGTCCTTGATAGGCCGACGACCCACCAACTGCGACAACTCTAAAAAGGGGTTGGGCAGCGCCTGAGCAGCAAGGGAAGTCCCCTGCATGCGGCGGTCCATGTCGCGAACAAACACAGCGTACAAAGGCTCGGGCTTGGCCAAATACACCGCTGAAATCTCCACGGGCAAGGTCATGCCAGACAAAGTGGTCACTTCGGTGGCGAAATTGCGCACCGTCAATTGTTGCTTCAATGAAGTACTGAGAACACCCCAATCGACTGCCCCCCTGACCAACCAGCGCTCAAGAGGTTGCCCGATCACTTGGGATGCGGCCGTCAACCCCAAGAGCGCCATACCTTCTTCATTGACACTTTTGACTGTGCCTGAGGTGTCCGTGAGCAGCCAGCCATCTGGGAAATGCGCCATGGCCTGGCTCAAAACGGCGGAAGTGTCTGATTCCAGGCCCAAAGCCGCCGAGCTTTCTTGCGGTGTCAAGCGCACCAAAAACTGAGCACCCCCTTCTTGCCTGAAGACCGTGGCAGAGACCGTCATGACCGACGCCGAACCGAACACGCTGGCGGAACACATTTCAATCCTGCCGGTTGCCAATGCGGTCCGGAGCAAGGCCTGAACTTCACCCTGGTTCCCTGCCTCGAAACACTCACGAAAATCCCGCCCAACCAAGCGTTTGCCTGCGTCTTTGAACAGTGCTTGCGCACCCACATTGACTTCCAACAAGCGGAAAGAATGGGCATCGACCATCATCACGGCTTCAGGAGAGGTTTCAAACAAAACCCGATAACGCGCCTCAATGTGCCGCAGCCTCAAATAATCACGCTCCACCGACTGTTGCGTCTCCACCAAACGGCGTTGCAGCTCGGCCAAACGTTCCATGTTGCGCCCCACAGCCAGCAGCTTGTTCCCTTTGATATTGACCGTGACGTACTGGATGGCTGCCTCCCCACCCGAGGGCGTGGGATGGTTCACATGCCGCCAAAGGAGGGACGGCGTATCGGCTTGCACTTGAAGCAAATCTCTGATTTTTTGTTTACTTTCAACAGTGACCGTGTCTGTCCAGCGCCTGCCAATCCAAGCTTGGCAGCCCAAGGAGGCCATCATGTCTTGTCCTGTTGACACATCCTCGACCACACCTTGGCCATTGATGATCAGGCTCACATCCGACACCACCCCCAATAACTTTGAGAAAGTGTGTGGCTCGAGCTGATCAATGTTCATGGATGACTTTTAAAGATGGCGGGCAAAAAACCCTTCATGTATAAGGGTGATTATACTCACTGTGGTATGTATTGGGATCACGCATTAGGAATAAGGGAATATTTGGACAGCCTCGGTGTCACATTTGGTTGACGAACGGTCTTTTTGACCGACTGCGTGACCATGGCCACGGCTTGGGCGGCATTGCCATTCAACAGATGGGTCCCAGGCCAACTCAGTCTCATGGGCTCAATCTGCGCCATGGGACCGCCGACATACACTTTCAAATTCGGATTTAACTCCAAGGGCAAGATGTCTGACAACGCCTGGGCCACGGCGTCTAAATGCCGATCCGTGGACATGGACAGGGCCGCCGCGTCAAACCAATCCGATTGAAAGATGCGTTTGAATTCGGCCATGTCCTGTGGGGCACAGAGGGTCACATTCCAGCCCCCATGGCGGAAAAACTCACTCAACATGAAAACCCCCAAACCATGCTGTGAGCTGGGCTCGGTCATCAGCAGCAGGTTCAAGCCATTTGGCTTTGCGCAGCCTTCGGATAGAAATTCAGCGCTGAATTCATGCAACGTTTGATGCAGCCGGGAATGAGCGATGGTGCAATGGACAAAGTCGACCTCATCGGACGACCAACGCTCCCCCAATAATTGGGCTGCAAGTCCAATGCCGCTGAGGTAAATATCTGCCAATGCATGGCCCTGGCGGTGCCACCCCATCAAAATCTCGCGGGTTTCATCCATGCTGTTGAGGGCCGCCTCCGTCAACAATACGACCTGGCGCTGATCGAGCGCTGACTTTTGATCAAACGTTGAGCCCCCCACCAAGCGTGGACTGGCGCCCAGCCGAAAGTTGGCCTTTGAAGTTTGACTTTCAAAAGTCCCAAGTTTGTTCTGTGAAACAGCCGCTTTCTCAAATTTGAATTGAGCCACAACCACCCCTTCTTCGAATTGACGCTCTAGTGTGAAGTAAGTAGCCCCAAATCCATTTAGGTGTAAACCCTGAATGTCGCATTTGCTGTCAATTTGTATTGACACTTTCGGATCTAGTCCGTAAAGTGAGCTCAGTTGATGTTCGAAAAGGTCTGAAATGCAGCAGTTCCAACCCCAGGCTTTGTATACGCCAGAGCAACGCGCTCGGCGTGATGCGACCAAGTGGACATTGGTTCAAGGTGTCTTGGCGCCTGTTCAATTTTTGATTTTTTTGGTCAGTTTGTACTTGGTGCTGAACAGCCTGAAAACCGGCGAGCACACCGATTGGGCATTGGCATCGGTGGTGATCAAAACCCTGGTGCTTTACGCCATCATGGTCACGGGCTCCATCTGGGAAAAAGTGGTCTACGGCAAATACTTGTTTGCACACGCATTTTTCTGGGAAGACATGGTCAGCATGGTGGTCCTGGCATTGCATACCGCCTACCTGTGGGTCTGGTGGCAAGGCCAATGGTCCTCTGCCGACCAACTGTGGCTGGCTCTGGCCGCCTACGGCACCTACGCCATCAATGCGGCGCAATACATACGCAAATTGCGCATGGCCCGATTGCAAAGAATTCCCGAAGTCTCCATGGCTTCGAATGCGCAGGTGATCTCATGAGCCCTGTTATCCCCATTCGAGCCGAAGCCGCCCAAGGCTGCACCGATGTCGTCCCGCTGGTCGAGCGCGGGCAACGGGAAGTGTTCTGCGGTTTGACCGGCATCATCTGGCTGCACCGAAAAATCCAAGACGCTTTCTTTTTGGTGGTGGGTTCACGGACCTGTGCCCACCTGATCCAGTCGGCAGCTGGCGTGATGATTTTTGCCGAACCCCGGTTTGGCACCGCCATCATCGACGAGCGCGATTTGGCTGGCTTGGCAGATACCCATACCGAGCTCGATCGGGTGGTCAATCAACTGCTGTCGCGCCGCCCCGAAATCAAATTGCTGTTCTTGGTGGGCTCATGCCCTTCGGAAGTGATCAAACTGGATTTGTCGCGTGCAGCCTCGCGGTTGTCTACACACTACTCCCCCTCGGTGCGCATCCTGAATTATTCGGGCAGCGGCATCGAAACCACTTTCACGCAAGGTGAAGATGCTTGCTTGGCCTCGATGGTGCCTGAACTTCAAACACCTGCACTGAATTCAGCCCCTGAATTGCTGATTGTCGGCACCTTGGCCGATGTGGTGGAAGACCAGTTTGTGCGGATTCTGAACCACATGGGCATTGAGCGTGTGCGCTTTTTCCCGCCGCGCCGTGCCGATGACCAACCCAGCATCGGTGCCCACACACGCTTGCTCTTGGCAC
Source organism: Limnohabitans sp. Rim8 (assembly GCA_945897795.1). Lineage (GTDB taxonomy): Bacteria > Pseudomonadota > Gammaproteobacteria > Burkholderiales > Burkholderiaceae_C > Limnohabitans_A. The sequence continues at coordinate 22,614 of CAMDFT010000003.1, forward strand.
AACCCTTTTTGGCCGATACCGCCCGCGTTCTGCAAGAGCGTGGCGCCAAGCTTTTGCCTGCACCGTTTCCATTGGGCGTGGAAGGCACCAGGGCGTGGCTGCAAGCAGCGGCCACGGCATTTGAGGTTTCGCCTGAAAGGTTTGAAGCCGCTGTGAGCGCGCCTCAGGCCAGGGCCATGGCGTCGCTGGCCAAAGCCAAACTGCACTTGGATGGAAAAAGTATCTTCTTCTTCCCAGACTCGCAACTGGAAATTCCCTTGGCCAGATTTTTGTCACGCGAACTGGGCATGCGTTTGCTGGAAGTGGGAACACCGTATTTGCACCGCCAGCACATGGCCAAAGAATTGGCATGGTTGCCCGCAGGCACCCTGGTCTCTGAAGGTCAAGATGTGGAAAAGCAACTGGACCGATGCCGCAGCCTGCGCCCTGACATGGTGGTGTGTGGCTTGGGATTGGCAAACCCCTTGGAAGCCGAGGGCATGACCACCAAGTGGGCGATTGAATTGGTCTTCACGCCTATTCAGGGCTTTGACCAAGCGGGCGATCTGGCCGAACTCTTCACCAGACCTTTGGTGCGCCGCATGCGCTTGGCCGCATAAAGGATTCCACACCATGCAACTGACACTCTGGACTTACGAAGGACCGCCGCATGTGGGCGCGATGCGGGTGGCCACGGCGATGGAGGATGTGCACTACGTGTTGCATGCCCCACAAGGTGACACTTACGCCGATTTGCTGTTCACCATGATCGAGCGCTTGCAAAAACGCCCACCCGTCACCTACACCACATTCCAAGCGCGTGATTTGGGCGGCGACACCGCCGAATTGTTCAAGACCGCTGCGCGCGATGCGTTTGAGCGATTCGCCCCCAAAGCCATGCTGGTGGGTGCCTCTTGCACTGCCGAATTGATTCAAGACGACCCAGGCGGTTTGTGCAAAGCCCTGCAATTGCCGATACCGGTGGTGGCCCTGGAGTTGCCGTCGTATCAGCGCAAAGAAAATTGGGGCGCTTCAGAAACTTTCTACCAACTGGTTCGTCACCTGGCTGCTCCCAAATCCGCCGAACAAAGGGCAGAACCTGCCAAGCCACGGTGCAACATCTTAGGCCCCACCGCCTTGGGATTCAGGCACCGCGATGACTTGGCAGAAATACGCAAGCTGCTGACCGACATGGGCGTAGAGATCAATGTGGTGGCCCCTTTGACGGCCACGCCTGACGATATCGCGCGCCTGGCCGATGCCGATTTCAATGTGGTTCTCTACCCTGAAATTGCCCAATTGAGCGCGCAGTGGCTGCAACGAACTTTTCAACAGCCCTTCACCAAAACCATTCCGATTGGGCACAACGCAACCTGTGCATTTATTCGGGAAGTGGCGGAACTTGCCGGGTTCGATCCAGAGGCCACCTTGTCCAAGGCCGTGTCACGAGCCGCTTGGTACAGCCGATCGGTCGATTCCAACTACTTGACGGGCAAACGGGTTTTTGTGTTTGGCGATGCCACACATGCCGTGGCCGCCGCCAAAGTGGCAGCGCAAGAAATGGGCTTCACGGTGGTGGGCATTGGCACTTACAGCCGAGAGTTTGCAAGGGAAGTGCGTGACGCCGCCAAGATTTACGGTGTGGAACCCTTGATCAGTGACGACTATTTGGAAATAGAAGCACACATCTCGCAGTTGAATCCTGAGTTGGTGCTGGGTACCCAAATGGAGCGCCACATTGCCAAGCGTTTGGGTGTGCCGTGTGCGGTCATTTCAGCGCCAGTGCATGTGCAAGATTACCCTGCCCGCTACTCACCTCAAATGGGCTTTGAAGGCGCCAGCGTTCTTTTTGACACCTGGGTACACCCCCTGATGATGGGTCTGGAAGAGCATCTGATTGGGATGTTCCGCGGCGACTCTGAGTTCCATGAAGATGCTGCGCCCTCCCACCTGGGTGGTGGCGTTCATGCGCAAAGCCTTCAAGACACAACGAAAGCGATGCCCGTGGATCAGGCACAAAAGACCAATGCATCCACCATTTCAGAAAGCATCACCGTATCAGTTTGGGATGCAGGCGCAGAGAAAGAACTCAAAAAAATTCCATTTTTCGTCCGAGGCAAGGCCAGGCGGAATACCGAGAGATTTGCCACCGAACGGGGCATCTCGGTGATCACGACGGAGACACTGTATGAATCTAAAGCTCACTTCTCACAGTCGTAAACCGCTGCTGCGCGACACCACACCCATCAAATTGGTGGTGGTGACCATGGACACGCACTTTGCGAGTTCATTCAACCGCGCCAATGACCAATTGAAGCGTGACTTTCCAGGCCTCACATGGTCTCTGCATGCAGCTTCAGAATACGCGGGCAACGATGCGCTCATCGCCAAATGCAAGGCCGACATTGCCTCAGCCGACATCGTGTTGTGCGGCATGCTGTTTCTTGAAGACCACTTTTTGCCCATCCTGGACGATCTGCGTGCCCGTCGCATGAACTGCGATGCCATGGTCTGCATGGCTAGTGCCACAGAAGTCACGCAACTGACACGCTTTGGTCAGTTTGACATGAGCAAACCCGCCAGCGGCCCCATGGCCATGCTCAAGAAACTGCGTGGCGGCAGCAAAGACAAGCCCGCCGCAGGGGGTGCTGCACAAATGAAAATGCTGCGCCGCTTGCCCCAGTTGTTGCGCTTCATTCCAGGCACAGCGCAAGACGTGCGTTCGTACTTCATCACCCTTCAGTATTGGTTAGGTGGCTCTGACGACAACGTGCTGAACATGGTTCGTCACCTGATTGACCGCGGTGCCGATGGCCCTCGCAAATCACTTCGAGGCTCAGTCAAGGTTCAAGCCCCCGTTGACTACCCCGAGGTGGGTGTGTACCACCCCCGCATGACGGGCAGGTTCAGTGAAGACACCCATGCCTTACCCTTACCGCAAGGCATTCCCGTCAAAGGCACCGTCGGTGTTTTGTTGTTGCGTTCCTATTTGCTGTCGGGCAATGCCGGACACTACGATGGCGTGATTGCAGCCTTGGAGGCCAAAGGTTTGCGTGTGATTCCGGCTTTTGCAGCCGGCTTGGACTCCCGCCCAGCCATCGATGCTTTTTTCATCAAAAACGGCCAAGTCTGCGTGGACGCCGTGGTCTCGCTCAGTGGTTTTTCGCTGGTCGGGGGCCCTGCTTACAACGATGCAAAAGCCGCAGAAGAGGTCTTGGCCAAACTCGACGTGCCCTACGTGGCCGCGCACCCAGTTGAATTTCAGACGCTTGACCAATGGGGCGGATCGGAGCGTGGGTTGCTGCCCGTTGAAAGCACCATCATGGTGGCCATTCCTGAGCTCGACGGCTCCACCAGCCCCATCGTTTTTGGTGGGCGTCCAGGCGCAGCAGGCGTGACCTGCACAGGCTGTCACCATGCTTGTACTTTTGGTGAAAGTACCAACGCGCAAGACATGCATTCGTGTCCAGAGCGCGCCATCATGTTGGCGGCGCGTGTCAGCAAGTTGGTAGCCCTGAAACGCAGCGAGCGGCAAGACCGCAACGTGGCCATTGTGCTGTTCAATTTTCCGCCCAATGCGGGCAACATCGGCACGGCTGCTTTTCTGTCTGTTTTTGAGTCCTTGTGGCACACCCTGAACGCCATGAAGGCGCAGGGTTACCAAGTCGATGTGCCTGCAAGTGTGGACAATTTGCGCGATGCCTTGCTTCACGGTAACGCTGCTCAACACGGCGCAGATGCCAATGTGCATGCTTTGATATCTGCTGACGAACACATCAAGCGTGAGCGCTGGCTCAAAGAGATTGAAGCGCAGTGGGGCCCCGCTCCTGGCCGTCAGTTGAGCAACGGCAGTTCCATATTTGTATTGGGTAAACAGTTTGGCAATGTGCTCATCAGCGTGCAACCGTCCTTTGGCTACGAAGGCGACCCGATGCGCTTGTTGTTTGAAAAAGGTCTGACACCTACGCATGCCTTCTCTGCTTTCTACCGCTATTTGCGTGAAGATTTCAAAGCCCATGCAGTGCTCCATTTTGGCACCCATGGTGCGCTGGAATTCATGCCGGGTAAGCAATCCGGCATGAGCGGTGCATGCTGGCCCGATCGTTTGATTGACGATTTGCCCAACATCTATTTGTATGCATCCAACAACCCATCAGAAGGTGCCATTGCCAAGCGTCGATCTGGCGCCACCTTGATCAGCTACCTGACACCACCCATTGCCCAAGCGGGTTTGTACAAAGGTTTGAACGAGCTGAAGTCTTCTCTTGAGCGTTGGCGCTCCATCGCCAGTGGTGATGCCGAGCGTGTTGATTTGGCGGTGGTCATCCAAGCGCAAGCTGCAGAACTGGATTTGGTGCCTGCAGAGCCTGCGTGGGACGCTGCCGTCAAGGGTTCTGAGTTGGATATCACAGTGATGCACTTGGCTGAACAAGTGCTGGAGCTGGAGTACACGCTGATTCCACATGGTTTGCATGTTGCCGGTCGTGTGCCAAGCCCGGCTCAACAGGTTGACATGTTGTTGGCCATGGCGGATGCCAACCATGGCATGCAATTGGAGCGGGCATCTGTCGAGGCCTTGGTAGAAGGTCATTCGCCCGAGCGCGCTTTGACGGCTGCCGGATTGCCGCGCAACCATGCCAGCTTGGACGTTTTGCGTGCGTTGGTGGAACCACAGGCTCACCTGGCTGTTGACACCGAAGTGTCGGCCATGCTGCGCGCTTTGGACGCTTGCTACATTCGGCCTGCACCGGGCGGCGATATTTTGCGCACCCCGGCTGTGTTGCCAACGGGCCGCAACATCCACGGATTTGACCCCTTCAGAATTCCAAGTGCCATGGCCGTTCGGGATGGCAAAGTGCAAGCCCAGTTGCTGATTGACCGCCACTGTGCCGATGGCAACCCCTTGCCAGAATCGATTGCCATGGTGCTGTGGGGCAGCGACAACCTGAAAAATGAAGGCGCGCCCATTGCACAGGCCTTGGCATTGATGGGCGCCATGCCCCGCTTTGACACCTATGGCCGCATTGCAGGTGCCACACTCATCCCCTTAGAGGAATTGGGACGCCCTCGCATTGACGTGATCATGACGCTGTCAGGCATCTTCCGCGACCTCATGCCCTTGCAGATCAGGCTGTTGGCCGAAGCCGCTTATCTGGCGGCATCGGCAGACGAGCCCCTGGAAATGAATTGGGTCCGCAAGCATGCGCTGGCCTATCAGCAAGAGCATGGTTGCAATTTAGAAACTGCGTCTTTGCGCGTTTACGGCAATGCAGAAGGCGCTTATGGCTCCAATGTCAATAATCTGGTGGAGAGCAGCCGCTGGGACGATGAAGGCGAACTGGCTGAAACCTACAAGCGCCGCAAAGGATTTGCTTATGGGCGCACGGGCCGAGCAGTGCAACAAACGGCGCTCTTGCAAACCGCTTTGGCCGATGTGCAACTGACCTATCAAAACCTCGATTCTGTCGAGTTGGGCGTCACCACCGTGGACAACTACTTTGACACCTTGGGCGGTATCACCCAAGCGGTAAAGATGGCCAAAGGCGGTAAAACACCGCCCGTCTACATCGGCGATCAAACCAAAGGCAATGCAGCTGTACGTTCATTGAAAGAACAAGTGTCGATCGAAATTCGCACCCGCATGCTCAACCCCAAATGGTTCGAAGGCATGTTGGAGCATGGCTACGAAGGCGTCAGACAAATAGAGGCCCATGTGACCAACACGATGGGTTGGTCTGCTACCACAGGCCAAGTACAACCTTGGGTCTATAAGCAACTGTCTGAGACATTCATGCTTGACCCTGCCATGCGTGATCGACTGGCCAAACTGAATCCGACGGCCTCTGCCCGCGTGGCCAACCGTTTGATCGAAGCGTCTGAACGCAACTATTGGCAGCCTGATGCCGAAACCCTGCAAGCACTTCGCCAAGCAAGTGACGAATTGGAAGATCGCCTAGAAGGTGTATATGAAGGAGTTCCCGCATGAACGTTGAAACCTTACCGTTTCCCACAGTGAAACGCAATCCAAAATTGGATGGAGAGGGCAGCTTGCAAGTTCAGCTGGACCCGGATGTGAAAATTGGCAATGCCAAAGTTTTTGCCATTTATGGCAAGGGCGGCATTGGCAAAAGCACCACATCGTCTAACTTGTCAGCCGCCTTTTCCAAAATGGGCAAAAGGGTGCTGCAAATCGGTTGCGATCCCAAGCACGACAGCACTTTCACGCTGACCAAGAAGATGCTGCCCACGGTCATTGATGTGCTGGAGTCCGTAGACTTTCACGCCGAAGAATTGCGTGTGGAAGACTTTGTGTTTGAGGGTTACAACGGCGTGATGTGTGTAGAAGCCGGTGGTCCGCCCGCAGGCACAGGCTGCGGCGGTTATGTGGTCGGTCAGACGGTGAAATTGCTCAAAGAGCATCACCTGCTGGAAGACACCGATGTGGTCATTTTTGACGTATTGGGTGATGTGGTGTGCGGTGGTTTTGCCGCGCCATTGCAACACGCCGATCGCGCCATGATCGTCACTGCCAATGACTTTGACTCTATCTTCGCGATGAACCGCATTGTGCAAGCGATTGGTGCCAAAGCCAAGAATTACAACGTGCGTTTGGGGGGTGTGATTGCCAACCGCAGTGCGGCTACCGATCAAATTGACAAGTACAACGACCGCATTGGTTTGAAGCTGGCCGCGCATTTTCCAGACCTGGATGTGATTCGCCGCAGCCGCCTGAAAAAATCTACCCTGTTTGAGATGGAGCACTCGCCAGAACTCGAGGCCGTGCAAAAAGAGTACATGCGACTGGCGGCCAACATGTGGTTGGGCGGAGAAGCTTATTCTGCGGTGCCCATGAAAGACCGCGATATTTTTGACCTGCTGGGCTTCGATTGAGGCTTTGAACCATGAGTGACATCACTTACGAACAACGCCGCGGCCAAATCGAAAACTACTTCGATCGCACAGCCGCTGCCGCTTGGGAGAAATTGACCTCCGATGCGCCTGTAGGCCGCATTCGCGCCTCGGTGCGTGCAGGGCGCGACCAAATGCGCTCGACCTTGGTGTCATGGTTAGGTCAAGACCTCAAGGGCAAACGCATATTGGATGCAGGCTGTGGCACAGGTGCTTTGGCGGTTGAAGCAGCACGCTTGGGTGCTCAGGTGGTGGCCATTGATTTGTCCCCTACTCTGGTCGACTTGGCGCGGGAAAGAATTCCAGCCGACATCGCGCACTTGGTGGAATTTCACAGCGGTGACATGCTTGACAAAGGATTGGGGCACTTTGACCATGTGGTGGCCATGGACTCCATCATTCACTATGACACTGAAGATGCTGTCCATGCACTGGCCCAGTTGGCCGAGCGCACAAGCAAATCGATTGTTTTTACATTTGCACCGCGCACGCCCATGTTGGCCTTGATGATCTCTGTGGGTCGCTTGCTTCCAAGGGGCGACCGTGCCCCTTGGCTAGAACCGATGGCTGAGACACGCATTGCTGAGTTGATGAAGACGCATCCATCGTTGAACGGCTGGCAATGTGCCCGCGCACACAAAGTGTCGAGCGGCTTTTACAAATCCAAAGCGATGGAGTGGATCCGCTCATGAGAGCCAAAACGTTTGCCAAGTTTGCCAAGCAAATGCCTGTGAATTGGCTGCCGTTTGCGGACGTGGCCAGCCCAGGCTTGCCGATGGCGCGTTTGTTGCGCTTGTCACTGTTCAAGTTCACCATGGGCATCACCACCGCCTTGATGATCGGCACCCTGAACCGGGTCATGATTGTGGAATTGTTTGTCCCCGCTTGGTTGGTGGCATTGATGTTGGCCCTTCCCCTGCTGGTGGCACCGTTCAGGGCGGTCACGGGCTACCAATCCGATGTCCACATCTCCGCCTTTGGATGGCGCCGGGTGCCTTACATGTGGGGCGGTACATTGATTCAATTTTTAGGGCTGGCCGTCATGCCCTTTGCCTTGCTGGTTCTGTCGGGTGGCGGGCAAGTTCCTGTGCCTGACTGGGTGGGTCAAGGCGCTGCTGCCATCGCATTCTTGATGGTGGGTGCAGGTTTGCAAACATCGCAAACCGCAGGTCTGGCCTTGGCCACCGATCAAGCCAGTGAAGAGACCCGGCCACGGGTCGTGGCCCTGATGTACACCATGCTCTTGGTCGGCGCCGTCTTTGGCAGTTTGGCGTACAGCTTTTTACTCGCCACCTTCACACCCGAAATTTTGGTTCAAGTCGTGCAAGGTACGGCGCTGGTGGTGTTGCTGCTCAACGGTATTGCGCTTTGGAAGCAAGAACCTCGCAATCACGAGCGTGTCAAGGCGATGAAAACCGAAATTCGCCGCCCATTCAAAGAGGTTTGGGCAGAATTTATTGCTTTACCCAACGCGAGGCGCTTCTTATGGGCCACGGCTTTGGGCACCATGGGATTCAACATGCAGGACATTGTTCTGGAGCCCTATGGCGGTGAAATTCTGAAATTGAGTGTGGGTGCGACCAGTGCACTGACAGCGATGTTGTCTGCGGGTGGCTTGTTGGGCTTTTATGTGGCTGGCCGCCAATTGGCCAAAGGCATAGACCCGATGCGGCTGGCAGCCTATGGCGCATTGGCAGGCTTGCCTGCATTTGCAGCCGTGATTTTTTCAGCGCCCCTGGATGCGGGTTGGCTGTTCAAGTTTGGCGCCATGGGCATTGGCTTTGGTGGTGGCTTGTTTGCGGTCGGTACTTTGTTCACGGCCATGCGCATTGAGTCCAATTTCATAGGCTTGGCCTTGGGTGCTTGGGGGGCTGTGCAAGCGGCAGCCGCTGGCCTGTCCATGTTCTTTGGCGGTGCATTGCGAGACATCGTGAACACATTGGCCTCGCAAGGCGCTTTGGGCGAAGGTTTGACGGACCCCTCGGTGGGGTACAGCATGGTCTACCACGTTGAAATGCTTTTGTTGTTTCTCACCCTGATTGCTGTGGGGCCCCTGGTCAAACGCAGCAGCTCTTTTTCAATCGCTGTTCCCTCAACCCTCGGCTTGACCGAGTCACGCATTTAATTGTTCAAAGGAGAAGACGTTATGCAAACAGTTGGCAACATCACTGGTTATATCGATTTAGCCCAAATACTGCTTTATGTATTTTGGCTATTTTTTGCTGGCCTGATTTGGTACTTGGTCACCGAAAACCACCGCGAAGGCTATCCCATGGAGTCCAGCAGCAGCGGACGCGCTGTGGTCAAGGGCTTCCCCATTCCAGCCCCCAAAACTTTCTTGCTCGAAGGTGGCAAAACTGTCACGGTGCCTGACCTCACACGCAAAGAGCCGGCTTACAACGCCGTGGCAACCAGTCGCAGTTCTGGCTCCACCATTGAGCCCAAAGGGAACGCCATGACCGCAGCCGTCGGCCCAGGCGCTTACACGATGCGCGAGGATGTCCCCGAGCGGACATCCCATGGCGTGCCTCTGATTCAACCTTTGCGGATCGCCAGCGATTACACCGTCGCACCCCAAGACGTCGATCCACGCGGCCTGCCCGTCATGGCTGGCGATGGCAAACAAGGCGGCACGGTCAAGGACATTTGGATAGATTCTGCTGAAATGATGTTCCGATATTTAGAAGTGGAAATCGCGGGTGGTCGTACTGTTTTGCTGCCCATCACGTTTTCCCTAATTCGCAGAAACCAAGTAGAAGTGCATGCTGTCTATGCTCGCCATTTCGCTGATGTGCCTGCCCTGAAAAATCCAGATCAGGTCACAAAATTGGAAGAAGAAAAAATCAGTGCTTACTACGGGGCCGGAACTTTGTATGCCGATGCCAAACGCAGTGAGCCGCTGATCTAAGGCTTCGCGGCCATGCGTGTTGAATGAACAGCTGAAGAGGAATCAAATGCCCATCGAAAACCTTGGTCATGAATACGAGTTTGAACCGCAGTACGGCCTGCCTGAAAGGTTGCCTTCTGATGAGTTCATAGTTTGGCAAGGCTCACCCGAAGTCGCAGCACTGGCCTCTTCGGCCTTTCACATCAAAAAGCTGGTCATCTATTTTGCGGTGCTCATTGTGGCCTGCGCATGGCCGGCTTTGGAAGAAGGTGCTGGTGTCATGGCGGTGCTGCTGTCCATCAAATGGATGACGCCACTGGCCCTCGTTGGCCTGGGTTCCGTGTGGATGATGGCTTACATGACTTCTCGCACGACGGTTTACACCTTGACAAACAAGCGGGTGGTCATGCGTTTGGGCATCGTGTTCACCGTGTCGTTCAACTTCCCGTTGAAACAAGTGGCATCAGCGGATATTCGGACGCTGCAGAACGGCTTTGGGGACATCACTTTGGCGTTGAAAGGTTCAGATCGCATTGCATGGATTCATTTATGGCCCAGTGTGAGGCCCTGGAAAATTAACAAACCAGAGCCCACCCTGCGCGCCATACCCCATGTTCAAGAGGTTTCCGCCAAATTGCGCGATGCATGGTCACAAAATACAGGTTTGCCTGCCCATGCGACTGCTTCCGTCTCGAGTGGAAAATCCAATTCAAATGAACTTCAAGTGAGTCTGACATGAGCGGATTGCAAGCATCAACCTTGACACGCAAAGCCACACCAGATCACTTCCCTCAGTGGGTTTTGTATTGCGCGGCGGGCATCATCGCGTTCTCGCTCATTTCTGTCGGCCTCGTTCGCATCACCGGCAACGGTCCAGACCAAAAAGCCGCAACCCCTACTGTCCAACGATCACTGGTTTTTCAGGATCACCATGACGGCGGTGTCCGTGTGGTGGACGGTTTGACTGGAAAAACCTTGACGGTTTTGCACGGCGAGCAAGGCTTTGTGCGCGGCACTCTGCGTGCCTTGACGCGAGAGCGGTACTCAAGGGGCATTGGTTCTGAGTTGCCATTTGAATTGATTGCTCGCGTGGATGGCCGCGTCACTTTGTTTGACCCGAGCACTGGACAACGGGTGGACTTGGAGTCATTTGGGCCGACCAATACGGGTGAATTCGCACGGTTCTTAGCCATGCAGCCTGAATAAAGACGCAACAGCTTTGTTTTAAGAAACTGGAATCTTCGTTTATGCAAACCACCTCAACCATTGACAGCGCTGAAAAAGCCTCCCAAAAAGCCGTTGAGAGCACGATGCTCAGCCCACGCTTTTATACGACAGACTTTGCTGCCATGGACAAACTGGACGTGTCCCCCATGCGAGCGGAGTGGGACAAAATGATGGCGGAATACGAGGGTGACAACAACCACGATCACTTTCAGCGTGATGAAGAGTTTGCCAAAGAAGTTGCCGAAAGATTCTCTCAAGTCAGTCCTGAGATGCGCCAAGAGTTTTTAGACTTTTTGATTTCATCACTCACTTCCGAGTTTTCGGGTTGCATTCTGTACAACGAAATTTTCAAAAATGTAGAGAACCCCGATATCAAACAGTTGATGCGTTACATGGCGCGAGATGAGTCTCGCCATGCCAGTTTCATCAACCAGTCTTTGAAGGACTTTGGCTTGGGTATCGACTTGGGTAATTTGAAACGCACCAAGGCTTACACCTACTTCAAGCCCAAGTACATTTTTTACGCAACCTATTTGTCCGAGAAAATTGGCTACGCCCGTTACATCACCATTTACCGTCAATTGGAAAAGAATCCAGACAAACGCTTCCACCCCATTTTCAGGTGGTTTGAGCGCTGGTGCAACGACGAGTTCCGCCATGGCGAATCTTTTGCCTTGATCATGCGCGCCAATCCGCATTTGCTGCAGGGCGGCAACGTGTATTGGATCCGCTTTTTCTTGGTGGCTGTTTATGCCACGATGTACGTTCGTGATCACGCCCGCCCTATGCTTCACCAAGAGATGGGTTTGGAGTCGGGCACCTACGATTACGAAGTGTTCCGCATCACCAATGAAATCACCAAGCAAGTCTTTCCTGTCAGCTTGGACATCGACAACCCAGTCTTCAGGGATTGCTTATCCCAGTTGTTCCATGTGCAAACCCAAATGGATGCGGCCAAAGCCAAGGGTGGTTTGATGGGGAACCTACAGCGAGCGCGTTGGGCCATTTCGGGCGGTTTCACCTTCCTTCGCTTGTACTTTTTGCCGGTCAAACACCATGCGCTGCCCGCAGATGTTCGCATGGTGCCGGCCTGGTGATTTTGCAATCTACTGAATCTGAAAGCCAAGGATGACCGACACCTTGATGGCATTGGGATTTGCGATTTTTATCTGGTGGTTCAGCACGGGCATTGTGATTCTTTTAAATCGCATGTCACGCACTGCAATCACCTTAAGCTTGGTCATCTCTTCTGCTCTTGGCATTGGCGCTTTGGTGGGTTTGTCCCACACAGCTCAGCAAACGGGTGTCACGGGCGCCTATTGCGCTTTCACCTGTGCCTTGCTGGCTTGGGGTTGGAACGAGTTGAGTTTTCTTACGGGTTGGATCACCGGTCCTCAAAAAACAGCCCTCTTAAAAAGTACAACAGGTTGGCCGCGATTTACGGCCTCCTTCAATGCCGTGGTTTGGCACGAATTGGCCATCCTCATCGTTGGCTTGGCCATTGTGGTCATCACCTGGGATGCGCCCAACCAAGTGGGAACAGGCACTTATTTGGTTTTGTGGACCATGCGCACCAGTGCCAAGCTGAACCTGTTTTTTGGTGTGCGCAACCTGAGTGAAGAATTCTTGCCTGTGCACTTGGCGTATTTGGAAAGTTTCTTCAAGCGCCGCCGCATGAACGCGTTTTTCCCCTTCGCAGTGGTCTCAGCCAGCGCCTGTTTGTGGTGGTTGGTTGACTTTGCAAATCAGCCCATGACCACACCTGCGCAAGTGGTGGGCTCGGTTTTGGTGGGCACCATGTTGGCATTGGCCATTCTCGAACACCTGATGCTGGTGCTGCCACTGGACACCACGGCATTGTGGCGCTGGGCCATTCGCAAGCAGAACACAGAAACCCCTGCGCCCTACGCGGCGCATGTGCCGCCGGTTTAGCCTGCCCACTTGGACTCACATGACAAATCTCTTCAAATCCATCCATTCCGACGCGGGCTCAGAGGGCGGTGGTGGTCTTCAAAACCATCCCACCGGCTCAGCGTCAAATTTGGGAGATCGTCGACCGACGGCCATTGTGATTGGCACCGGTTTCGGTGGCTTGGCTGCCGCCATCCGTTTGAGCGTCAAAGGTTATCGCGTTCAAATGCTGGAAAAACTCGATGCACCGGGTGGCCGTGCGTATGTGCACAAGCAAGATGGTTTCACCTTTGACGCAGGCCCCACCATCATCACCTTGCCGCACCTGATTGCCGAGCTGTTCACGCTGTGTGGTCGAGAGATGAAAGACCACGTCGATCTGCGCTTGATGTCGCCCTTCTACCGCATCCGTTTTGACGATGGCACGCACTTTGACTACAGCAACAACGATGTGCAGATGCTGGCGCAAATTGCCAAGTTCAGCCCCGAAGATGTGCAAGGGTTTAAAAACCTGATGGTGGCTTCTGAGAAGTGTTTCCAGCTGGGTTTTGTCGAGCTGGGCATGGTGCCCTTTGAAACCATTGGCGATGTGATCAAGGCCATGCCCAATTTGGCTCGCATGCAAGCTTGGCGCTCCATTTACAGCTTGGTGGCCCAGCACATCAAGCACCCCAAATTGCGCATCGTCATGAGCTTTCACCCCTTGCTCATTGGCGGCAATCCTTATTCAGTCACTTGCGTCTATTCCCTCATCCATTCATTAGAGCGCCGCTGGGGCGTTCACTCTGCCATGGGCGGCACCGGCGCCATTGTCAAAGAACTGGTGAAGCTGCTCGATGAACGCCAAGTGCCCATTCGCTACAACGCGCCCGTCACACGCATCCGTGTTGAGGACGGCCGAGCCAAAGGCGTCGAGTTGGCCAATGGCGAATATTTGCCTGCCGACATTGTGGTGAGCAATGGCGATGCCTCTTGGACTTACCGTCACCTCATCGAACCACAGCACCGCAAACATTGGACCGACAAACGGATTGCCAAAGGCAAGTATTCGTCAGGCTTGTTCGTTTGGTATTTCGGCACGGATCGAAAGTACGAAGATGTGCCCCACCACATGATGGTCTTGGGCCCTCGCTACAAAGGCTTGCTGCAAGATATTTTCAAAAACCACAAGCTGTCCAAAGATTTCAGTTTGTATTTGTACCGTCCAACGGCCACCGACCCTTCTTTGGCGCCTGAGGGCTGCGACAGTTTTTATGCACTATCGGTGGTCCCCAACTTGAGCAGTGAGACCGATTGGCCTGCCATCACTGAGCAGTACCGCGATGCCATTGCCACCGTGCTGCAAGAAAGTGTGTTGCCCGATCTGAAGCAGCACGTGGTGTCGTCCAAGGTCACTACGCCGCAAGATTTCCAAGACCGTTTGTGGTCCTACAAAGGGGCAGGTTTTGGTCTGGAGCCCATCTTGGTTCAAAGTGCATGGTTTCGGCCGCACAACAGATGCCAAGATGTTGAAGGTTTATTCATGGTGGGTGCCAGCAGCCAGCCCGGTGCAGGCGTGCCCAGTGTCTTGATGTCCGCAAAAATGCTTGAACAGGTGGTCCCCGATGTCAAATCATTTGTCTGATGCAAGTTTGAAATCAGCGCCGGTGTCTTTGCCTTATGACCTAGAGGCTTGCACAGAACTGATGCGCGGTGGGTCTAAATCTTTTTTTGCAGCTTCCAGGTTGCTGCCAGCCCGTTTGCGGCCACCCGCGATTGCGCTTTACGCATTTTGCCGCTTGGCCGACGACGCAATTGACGATGGCGATGACCCGGTTTTGGCCATGGCCGATTTGAAGTCGCGCTTAGCGGCCATCTATGCTGGACGTCCTGGAGCAGAAGACGCCGACCGCGCTTTGACGGTGGTGGTTCATCGCTACGGTATTCCTTGTGGCTTGCTGGAGGCTTTGTTGGATGGTTTCTTGTGGGACTCTCAAGGTCGCCGTTACGAAACTCTGGCCGATGTGGAAGCCTATGGCGCCAGAGTTGCGGGCACTGTCGGTGCCATGATGTCCATCATCATGGGGGCGAGCACAGACACGGCCATTGCACGCGCCAGTGAGCTGGGCGTGGCCATGCAATTGACCAACATTGCCAGAGACATCGGCGACGATGCACGCATGGGGCGCTTGTACATTCCGCGAGCATGGTTCCGTGAAATTGGCATGGACGCCGACGCTTGGTTGGCCAACCCTGTTTTCGATTCACGCATTGCAGGTTTCACGCAGCGCTTGCTGTTGCGTGCGGACGCCCTTTACCGCAGAGGCGAGTTTGGTTTGGCTGAATTGCCCTGGGATTGCCGCCCGGCCATACAGGCCGCTCGTTTGGTCTATGCCGAAATTGGCAAACAATTGGAACGCGAAGGCCTCAACTCTGTGAACCACCGCACGGTGGTTTCAACTGCGCGCAAACTGGCCTTGATTGCCAAAGCAACCGCCGTGGCAGTCAAGGCACCTGTGTTGCCCGATGTCCCTTTGAGTCCCGTACCCGCCATCCATTATTTGGTGGACATCGTGAGCTGCGAGCGGCATTCACTGTCCATCCAAAAACCTTGGACCGTGCCTTCTCGAAGCTTCGATCAACGCGTGGCGTGGATGTTGGACTTGTTCGGCCGCTTGGAGCAACGTGAAAGAGCGGAGCGCTGAACGGTCGTGTCACTGAAAGTCATTGAAGTCTTGGTGCTGCTGATCGCTGGCTTTTTGTTTTTCGCCTGGCAATGGCGCGATTTGAAAAAAGCCCGAGAAATCACGCGCCAGCAAAACGGAAAACAGGCTCGTTCAGAGCCCTCCTCCGCTACAAACAAGTCCGCTCAACCGAGCACAGAACCTCCGGGCACTGAGAAAGGGTCAGATGGGGGTTAATCTGAAAATTTTGCACTTGGTGTGTGCTTGCTTGTTTTTAGGCAATGTGATCATCAGCGGCATTTGGGCCTTGTTGGCCGAACGCACGCGCAACCACACCATCATCAGCTTCAGCAACCGATTGGTGCTCATCACCGATGCTTTGTTCACCTTCACAGGTGCCGTGGGCGTGGTGTGGACAGGTCATCTGATGGCCCATTCTTTTGGTGGTGAGGCCAACCAACTTTGGATTCAATGGTCCTATGTTTTGCTCAGTTTTTCAGGGTTGATTTGGATCGGCGTCTTGGTCCCCATTCAACTCAAACAACGCACCTTGCTGCGCAAAAGCACCACACTGGGTGAAGACTATTGGCGTCTGTCACGCATCTGGCAAATTTCGGGGGCGATTGCCACCTTGTTGCCGCTGCCTATTGTTTACCTGATGGTCACCAAAGCTGCTTGAAGCAGTCCCTGGCATGACCGCGACTGAACCCCCATTGAAGCCCTTTTGGGGCAAAAGCAAGCACGTGGTGTTGATCACAGGTGCCGCCTCTGGCATCGGCGCGGCCACGGCCTTGGAGGTGATGGCACAGGGGGGTACCCCAGTTTTAGTGGATTGCGATGCAGAGCCCTTGGCTGACATGGCACTGCGCTGCGGCCCCAACACCTTGTATTGCGTGGCCGATGTCACACAGCTTGAGGCCATGCAGGAGGTGGTGGCCCAAACACTGTCGGTGCATGGCCAGATCGATGTGGTCTTTGCCAACGCGGGGGTAGCCGCTTTTGGGCCCTTGGCCCATGTCGACCCGAGCGCTTGGCGTCGATGTGTTGAGGTGAATGTGTTTGGTGTTTTCAACACCGTACGAGCGGCCTTGCCGGCCCTGATGCAGCAGCAAGGCTATGTGTTGATCAATGCTTCCGTGTCTTCGTTTGCGCACCCACCGGTGATGTCGGCCTATGCGGCCAGCAAATCGGCCGTAGAAGCCATGGGCAATTCATGGCGCATTGAGCTGGCAGCGCACCGCGTCGGTGTGGGCGTCTTGCACGCCGGGTGGGTGAGCACCCCCTTAGTCACTGAAGGGGCCTTACACCCTGGTTTTGTTCGCTTGCGCGCCACCATGCCGGGCCCGTTGAACGGCGAATCATCGGCACCCGATGCAGCGCGTGCCATTGTGCGAGGCATGGCCAAGCGCGAGCGAAGGGTGTGGTTGCCCGGGTGGATGCGCATTTTGTTTGCATTGCGGGCCCTTTTGCACATGCCTTTTGCAGAGCGCCAATTGCTGCGTGCAGCCCCTGAAATTGAGGCCCTTTATTTGGAGGGTTTGGCCGCTGAAGGGGCATTGGCCTCCAGCTTTGGCCCCCGAGAGCGCGAGCGCACTTTGCAGCGGGCCCGGCAAAAAAGCTGATGCCTTCACGCCCGTCTGGGCATTCGCCAAGGCAACATGAATCGCACCGGCCATGAAACCAGCCGGGGAATGTCCAAAGACTCGTGCACTGCAGTCACTGGCTCAGAATGCCATTGGGTGCGCAGCAATGAACGCACATAAAAAGGCGTGTCTTCCAAGGTGCTGATGATTTCTGGCGGAGGACCCGCCTCGCTGGACATGCTGCGGGCAATGCGCCACCCCGATGACGGTAAAGCATGCCGCGGCGGCGCGTCGAAGGCCACGTGGCTGCCATCCGGCGAAAATCGTTGCGCCACCACCCGCCCAGGCCCCGTCAAAGGCCTGACGTCGTAGACGACATTGGTGTCGCCGTTGGCCATCTCTGCACGCGCCCAATCCCAGTCTTTGAAACCGTTTTCTACCGGCTCATCGCCTTCATTGGAGTCCATGTAGGCGTGACCTCGCCAACTCAGGCCCGGGCTGCTCATGTCCACCTCGATGCGCGAACAGGGGGCAATCGGACCCCAACGGTGACGCCCTGCGTTGTCCAAAGGCGTGACAAAACGGCATAGCCCCTCAGGGCGAACCGTCACCCGACCGCGCACACGCATGGGCCATGGGACATTGATTTCATCAATGTCTATCGTCAGGGCTTGGCCATCCCAATGCAAGCTGCTGGGCCCAATGTTGAATTGCTGCGCACTGCGCGATGCGTGTTGACGCCCCCGCTCGGTCATGGTCCAGCGCTTGCCACCTTTGCCGTACAGCGCAACGTTCAAGGCGCAGAAATTTTCGGGATCGGCCACACCTCCGCCTTGGCGGCGCGCCCAGGCGTAGTAAGGCGAAAACACACTGCCCACAAAAGCGATGATGGTCAGGCCGTGTTGGCCATCATCACTCAACGCATCGACGTACCACCAGAGATAACCACCCGGCGCGACGGTTTGGTCAAACCGAGGTCCGCCATCAGCGTCGCGGCCGCCAGACGCCCCGACATGGCTGCCATGGGCACGCCCGGCCCCGGGTGCACGCTGCCCCCCGCTGTATACAAGCCCGGTATTTTGCTGCGCGCACTGGGGCGCGAGAAGGCCGACATCCAACCGTGTGTCGCTTGGCCATAAAGTGCGCCCCCACTGCCTGGGAACAGGTGGGCAAAGTCCTGTGGCAAGGTGCGCACCACCTGCTGGGGCGAGGCTGTTATCTCCAAGCCACAGCGGCGCATCAGCGCCAAACTGTTCGATTCGCATGCTTGAACCTCCGAAGAATTGAATGTGCGCGCATCACCATCCGCAGGCGCGTTGACCAAGCACAACAGCCTTTCCAAGCCTGGTTGGGCCAGACCGTGGTCGCTGCGGTCTTGTGCACAGACATAGACTGTTCCCTGTGTGGGTAAATTGCGTTTGTTGAAAATATCATCGAATTCGCGGCGGTAGTCTTGGTTGAAAAATACGTTGTGGCGCACCAAGTCGAAACCTTGGGTCTGCGCATGCATGGACAAGGTGAAAGCCGACAAAGAACGCTGCGCTGGCGGCACAGGCGCAAAGCGGCCACTCAAGTCTTGACCCAAGAGACCTTGGGCCAGCGCCGCGACATCGCCATTGAAAACCACATGCTCGGCGGGTACCCGCTCACCCGATGCCAACTGCACGCCACTGACTCGGCCGCCGTCCGTCTCAATGCGCTCGCAGCGGCTGTTGTAGCGCAGCTTGACACCCCGGTTTTCAGCCAACTGAGCCAGCGCCTGCGCCACCCGGTGCATGCCGCCTGCGACCGACCAAACGCCGTCAAGCTCCACTTGCGCCACCAGCATCAAAGTGGCAGGGGCAGACCAGGGTGAAGAACCGCAATAAGTGGCGTAACGGCCAAACAGCTGCTGCAAACGCGGGTCGTGAAAGTGCCGCCCCAGGCTGCGCCACAAACTGGCAAATGGGCCCAAGCCCGTCAGTGTGGCCATGCCCTTCAAACCCAAATCACCCACCATGCTGAGCAGGTCGGGGCGTTCACTGCGGATGTAGGGTTTTTCCAGGGCGTTGTACAAATTTCGAGCTTGTTTGCAAAAGCCCAAAAAGCGCCTCGCCTCTTGGGGGCTGCTGAATTGGGCGATGGCATCGGCGGTGCGGGACGTGTCGGCATACAGATCGAGTGTGGGCGAACTGCCATCCCAAGCATGGCGCGCCAAAACCCCAATGGGCTCGAGTTGCAAAATATCTTCCAGTGAAGTGCCTAACTCTTGCAGCATTTGGTCTAAGACCCAACGCATGGTGAACACCGTGGGGCCGGAATCAACGCCGACACCGTCAACCTGTACTTGCCGAATTTTGCCGCCAGGGGTGCTGGCACTTTCAAGCAAAGTGACATCCAGCCCTCGGTGAGCCAAAACCAGCGCACTCACCAGCCCCCCAATGCCGGCGCCCACCACCACCACACGCGGGGTTTGTACGGTCTTAAGCATAGGATTTGCCTTGCCACTGGCCCTTTACCTGCAAAGGCACAAACCGGGCGAACATGGACTCGGCAAAATAGCCATGCTGTGCAGCCGCCTGAATGGCTTGCAAATGGGCGCCTGAGCGTGCGTAGGCGTTCATGTCGGCCACGCTGTCCCAAATGGTGAAGGTCGCTTGCCGGAGCAAAGGCGCCTCGCCAAGGCCTACGGCCAATTGACAGCCTTGGACCCCCTCCAAGGCACGCTCAGAAGGGGGCGCATGTCGCCAAAAAGCTGAGGCTTTGCCAAGCTTGATCGAAGCCCTTGTGAGGGCCGCTACCGGTCCATGGGTCGGTTCATTTGCGGGGGCACTCAGCGAAAAACCATCCCAAGTGCCACGACACGACCATGTTTGAAGTTTGACGCAGCAAAACTCGGCAGATCTTTGCTGGTATTTTTGCACCCATTGGGCATGCGCCACGAAATCATCGGCTGTTTGTGCTGATTCAAACAAGGCAAACAAACCTTGTCGCGAGGCACTGGGCTTCAAGCCAAAGCCGCCTTCGTGGCCACTGCCCAGTAATTTGGCAAACAGCAAGCCTGGGACGTTGCGCAAAGCGGCGGAGCCCTGGACTATGCGCAACCAACCCCACCACCTTGAAGACTGAACGATGTCAGCCAGCAATACAACGACCACTTGGCCTTTGACAAATTCTGATTGCCCCAGATGCATGAGCCCTGTTTCCATGAAAAAAGGCCTGCACCGCAACGGGTGCAGGCCTGATGAGTTTCAGAGTTTAAGGCTTTGCCAAAACTTGGAGCTCAGGGTAGTCTTTGGCCATCTGCGCACCATAAAGTGGCTTGAAAGCACCCTGATGGCAGGTTGAGCAATTGACTTTGGCCACATCCCCTTTGGCACCTAAACGATGCGCTGGGAAGGTATCGGTCAGGGGTGTCATGAACTCATTGTTCAATTCACGCGCCATCCGAATGCCATACCAAGAGGTTACCCGTTGCGGCCGGGACTCCTCCCAGGATTGGAAGTTGCGTGTGTTGTGGCAGTAAGTACAGTTCACACCCAAGGACTCGGACATGTGCACCATCAAGGAGTAGGTGTACTCAGCTTGCTTGGTCGATGCACGGTTGGCGTTGGAGCCCACACCTGCCATGGCTTCATTGCCGTTGACCCGGATGGGCGCAGCGTCTTTGAGGTAAGGCGTGAAAGGATCAAA
Source organism: Limnohabitans sp. Rim8 (assembly GCA_945897795.1). Lineage (GTDB taxonomy): Bacteria > Pseudomonadota > Gammaproteobacteria > Burkholderiales > Burkholderiaceae_C > Limnohabitans_A. The sequence goes on from CAMDFT010000003.1 coordinate 43,445, forward strand.
CGGCAGCGATGACAGTCCAGCCGCTTTGGTGGCAATGTTTTGCCCGGCCAAATCGCCCAACAAGCTGTTCGCATACTTGCGGTCTTTGGGCGCATTCCAAACTTGGGTGGGCACGTTGTTGCCACGGTGGCAGGTGTAACACGTCACACCCGTATCCGCCACGTGGGTTTTCCAGTCTTGATTGACTTTTTGGGTCATTTCAATCATTCGCCTGGCCACCACCTTGGTGTACATGCTGTCATCTGCAAAGTTTTGAACGTTGTGGCAGTAAGCGCAGCCCTGATCGGGTGCGACCCATTGCGTGATGGCCGCCATTTGACGGTTGAATTGGCCCACACTCAAATCTCCCAGAACCTTCACGTTCTGATAAACCTCACTGGCTTTGGGACCCTCCGCCGAAGCGGCTTCTGCCGCGACAGGCGCTTGGTTCAAAGCGGCTTCCTTGGCCAAGGTTCTGGGGTTGTAGATTTGCTCCATGCCCGTTCCACGGTAACCTGTTTGGACCGTTTCAATCGGCGGCCGCTCACAGCCCGACAGCAGCACGGCGGCACCTAGGCAAAGCGCTAATTTAGACAAAAATTTCATGGCTTCACTCCCATCAATGCAGGATCAAGGACGACTGGGCTGACCAAGGGATAGGCAGGGACCACATGGTGTTTGACCGACCACAGGTACCAGTTGTCCACCACGGGGCCAGTCAACAAGATACCTACGCCGCCGACCAAAGGACACAGCACGGCAAACCACCAGGCCCAACGGTGGATGGACTCCATCGTGGCGTTGAAGCCCATGGTCCAGCGCCAGAACAAGCCGGCACGCTCAGAGGCGGTCCCGCGGTCCACAATTTGCTCGATCTCGCGTTCTCCGCCATACCGCGTCACCGCCAAAATGGTGGCGCCGTGCATGGCAAACAGCAGAACCGAGCCGTACAAGAAGACGATCGACAGCGCATGGAATGGGTTGTAAAACAAATTGCCATGACGCAGCGACAAGGCAGACACCCAGTCCAGGTGAGGGAAGATGCCAAAGGGCACCGCCTCGGACCAACTGCCCATCATGATCGGACGGAAAAAACCGCACACCAGATACAACCAAATGGCTGCCGCATAAGCCCACGCCACATGCGTTCCCAGGCCCAATTGACGAGCGCGTCGGTAGGTTCTCGCCCACCACAGCATGATGGACATGGTGAGCATGAAGCCAACAATGAGCCACCATCCACCCTGCTCAAGGGGCGGAATACCTAAACCATAAGCAGGAGGCGGTGGCTCCAGCGCAAGCCAAAACAACTGACGCACCAACTGAATGGGGTTCCAGTCAACGGACGCCAACATATTGAAACCAATGATGTTGAAAGCGGCGATGCCGAAAATCAAGGAAGCAATACCCAGCGTTCCTAAATAAACAGGACCGATTTGGGCATTCCCGATGCGCCCCAAGAGGTGCACCAAAAATGGTTTACCCGTTCGCTTGTCGTCCCCGCGGGGCAATTCAACGCCGTCGTGCAAGGGCCCTACAGGCTGCACAGAGGTGAAAAGATTTTGATATTGAGACATTTCAATTTCCTCTCTTTTTAATTAAGTGCGCCAGATGGGCATGTTCAACCACCAGCCCCACCACTCGGGCCAAGCTCCGGTCCAAAATGGGCCGCTGACCACAATGCAGACAATGCCGAACCAAACACCTGCGAGCGCCAAAAACAAGCCCAACCGGTGAATGCCCAAGGTGCCCACCGAGTACCCGATCAGGTCACGAAAGAACGTGTCTTCATGTTCCGGCGACTTCACGGTCTGGCCTTTTCCAGGGTTGGTGGCTGACAGCACCAAGCCACCGTGCATGGACAGCGCCAGCACCGTTGCAAAGAAAAAAGTCACAGCAATCATGTGCCATGGGTTGTAGTGAAAATGCAGGTACTGGTAAGCGGTGTTGCTCACCCAATCCAAGTGGCTGTAGATACCGTAGGGGAAAGCATGTCCCCAAGCCCCCATGAGCACGGGACGCACCACTTGCAAGCTGAAATAGGCCAAGATGGCCATGGAAAAGGCCACAGGCACATGCAAGCCCATGCCCAATTTGCGGCAAATCTCAACTTCTCGAAGTGCCCACGAGACAAATGCGCCCAAGGCACACACCGTGATGATTTGCCATAAGCCGCCTTCCATCATGGGGGCAAAACGCAGCCCATAGGAGAGGTCTGGCGGTGCGATGTTGATTTGCCAGATATTCCAGGTCGGCCCCATGGCCGCGCCCCACAAAATCAACAGGGTGCCCGAAAGGGCAAAAAACAAGGTTGTGATTCCGAAAAATCCAACGTAAAAAGGACCGACCCAGAAATCAAACAGGTCGCCCCCAAAAAGGGTACCGCCGCGCACACGGTATTTGCGTTCAAAACTTAACATGGACATGGTTGCATCCTCCGACCGGGTGACTGTTTGTGAGGTCTTGTAGGCTTCAATTTTTTAAAAAAAGGACAGACGTACCGTTCAATGCGAGCGATGTACGTCTGTCTGAATAAAGACCAAGGGTCCTTACTTTTGCGGCAAAGCCGCGTTCTGTGGCTGGACTCTCGCCGCTGCGGACTTGGCCGTATCGGGATGCCAGCTGTTGATGTTGTACCGATCGCCACTGATTTGAATCAGGTGAATCGATGTTGAAACAAAGGCAATCAACAGTCCAACTAGAACAATTGCCTTGCGGGGGTCTATAACACGCCACATGCGCCACATAGTAATTTCCTTTCTTAACTCAATTGAGAAATAACGGTATAGACAGAAGACTTCACGCCGTCCAAAGTGCTCGTAGAACCTTCTGCGCCAGGAAGCCAGTTACGCCAGTCAAGGACCAGCAACTGCCCCGCCACAGCGAGCGCCATAAACACTAAAAACAACAAAACAAAAGTTATCCCATAACCATCAAAATGGTCATGAGCTTGAACCGTTGTCATGCGATTGTTCGGGTGGGTCATGCTTATCTCCGTTGAATGGTTTTTTAGAACCAGGGACGCCAGATCCACACCAAGCTGTGGGCGAAAAAAGCCCCGACAGCCCACAACAGGTAACCCTGTATGAAGTACTGGTGGAACTCTTGGGCCTCTTGGTCTGTCAGCCCTGACGGGTTAGCTGCATCAGTCATAGTTTGTGCCTCTTTCAATATGCCTTTCGGCAATTCCCTGAACCCTTGCGAGCTCAGGACGGACTGTTGCGGCTTTGACACCGCAACAGGTGGACCCCCGGCCAGGCCGAAGGATTGAACGGGCCACCGAATTCATGCGCACATCTTTCATGCATGTGCTCCTTCATTCGCTTTTCCGAACAATTCTGTGAATCTTTCTGCTTCGACATGAGAGCGGCCGGTTTCCCGTGCATCTCGCTCCGCTTGATCGCGCATGCGTTTGGCTGCTGAAATTCGCACCAATACAGGTTGCTGTTCCAACAAAGCATCTAACCTGTCTTGCGCCTCTGGCTCCCACGGCACGGTGGTGTTGGGCGCAGACCGGCCCAGGGTGCCTTCGATCTTGTCCATCTCTGTGCCCAAGGGCAAGATATGGAAAAGTGCATCGAAGAGACCGTTGCAAAACTCTTGGATGATGTAAGTCGCGCCTGCATAGCCCATGAACGGCGTGCCAGTGTGACGACGAATGATTGGCAAGGGAAAACTGGCTGGGATGAAGCTGGTTTTCATCATCCCGCCACCGCCGCACTCGGCCAAATAGATACGCTCGTTGTAGCTGCCGTACAAAATGAGCGGCGTTTTTTCGGTGACCAGTTTGCGAACTTCTGCGTTGTCTGTTTTGGCACCCGCTATGCGCGCGATGGCAAAGTTGCAAGGCAGGCCCATCTCGTCTTCCAAGAAATGACGAATGCCGCGCGTGTAGGTTTCGTTGGCCACCACACCAAAGTTGGCGGTGCCAAAAAAGTCTTGCGTCACAGACCGCCACAAATCCCAAATGGGTTTGATGGTGCTGTGCTTTTCTCTTTCGATGAAAGGCTCTGGATCGAGGCCAAGCAACTCACCCAAAGAGCGCAGGAATTTGGTGGTACTGTGCAAACCGATGGGCGCTTGCAAATAAGGACGCTCTAAGGCTTCGCACAACATGCGGCCGAATTCGCGGTACATGCAAATGTTCACATCGGCCTCGACCAAACGCGACACGTCGGCAAGGTGTGAACCCAGCGGAAAGACCATGTTGACGTCTGCACCAATGCCTTGCACCAATCGGCGAATTTCAGCCAAATCGCTGGGGCAGTTGAAGGTGCCGTAACTGGGCCCAATGATGTTGACGCGAGGACGCTCGCCCTCTTTGCGCTCACGCTTGGGCACATGCTTGATGCCGTACTGCTGCCAGAGCCAATACATGGCTCGGTTGGCGCATTGCCATTGGTCTTCGTCGATGGTGCGCGGCAAGAATCGTTGCAGGTTGGTGCCCTCGGGCGTGACGCCACCGCCAATCATTTCTGCAATCGAGCCCGTGACCACCACGGAGGGCAGATCGGGATTCAGTGTGGCGTGCGCACGGCGCATGGCGCCTTCGGTGCCTTCACGACCCAATTGTTCTTCTGCCAAACCCGTCACCACAATCGGCAGCTCATGGGGTGGCAGGGCATCGGTGTAATGCAGCACCGATGTGACAGGCAAGTTCTCGCAGCCCACGGGGCCGTCAATGACAACTTGCAAGCCTTTGATGGCGGTGAACACATACACCGCACCCCAATAGCCGCCTGCGCGATCGTGGTCAAGAACTAGCATCAGATCATGGCCTCCGCTTTGCGTTTTTTGGCCAGCTTTTCAAGCTGTCTGCGTGTTTCGGCTTCAAACTCAGGGCGGTTTTGTGGCACGCCATGAGAGGCTTCCCAAACACCTGCGGCATGGCCGGTACCGGTGTCGCCAAAGAAGGCTTTCATTTCATCAAAGCGCGATTTGTTGGCAATCGCGCCATTGATCACTTGTGCCAAAGAACCCGCACCCGCTGGCCCCATCAAGGGGCGTGCAGAAATCAGGTTGGTGAAATACAGGCTTGGAATACTGAGCTCTTTGGCCGCCTGGACCACAGGTGTGGTGCCAATCGCCAAATCGGGCTTCCACTCGTGCATGGCAGCCAGGTCTTGCTCCAGCGATGCACGGTATTGAACGTGGACGCCGCGTGCCTGCAGCCACTCACAGTCAGCTGCGCTCCAAGGCGTTTTGGGACAGGCCGTGCCGACGTAACGCAAATCGGCACCGCTCTCCACCAGCAAACGCGCCACCAACAACTCAGAGCCTTCATAGCCACTGAGCGTGATGCGACCTTTAATGGGTGACTTGGCCAGGGCGCCTTTGATGGCACCCAACATGATGTTTTTGACCATGTCAATTTGGGCTTGCGGCACATTGGCCGCATTGCCAATGGCTTGCAACCAAGCTTCTGTGCCGTCGTGGCCCACCGGAGCTGAACCCACAATGGGGCGTCCTGCCGCTTCAAATTCGCGGACGCTCGCGGTGTAGAAAGGGTGGATGGCCGCAACCGCTGCGCAGTCGAGCGCGGCATAGAGTTCGCGCCATTCGCGTGTGGGCACCACGGGGCCAGCAGCAAGGCCCATGGGTTCCAGCATGCGGCCAATGATCATGGGGTCGGCGGGGAACATTTCACCAATCATGGTGATGGTGGGTTTGTCGGAGCGGCCGGTGCGAGGTGCTTGAACGGGACCCGCCACAATTTCTTCGCGTGCATATTTCAGCATGGCGCCAGCCAAAACATCTTTGGCTTCTGCGTGCGTGGGCACGCCAAAGCCTGGCACATCGACACCAATGATGCGAACACCATTGATCTCTTTGGGCAGCAACTGCAAGGGCACGCCACTGGCTGTGGGCACGCACAAATTGATGATCACAATGGCGTCGTATTTCTCAGGATCGGCCTGGTCGTAAACCGACTCGCGAATGTCTTCAAACAACTTGCCCGTCACCAAGGACTCTGAGTTGAAAGGCACGTAGCCGACACTGCGCCGAGCGCCATAAAAATGCGAAGTGAATGTCAGGCCATACACGCAGCAAGCAGAGCCCGACAAAATGGTGGCGGTGCGGCGCATGCGAAGGCCCACCCGCAATGAGCCAAATGCAGGGCACATGCTTTGTGGCTGATCGTGCGGACCCGCTTTAGGATCCACCGGATAGTCCTTGGCATATTGCGCCAGCACTTCAGACTTGCCAGAGGCTTTGGCTGCTGCCAGCATTTTTTCGCCGCCCGAGTGGCAACCCATGCCATCACCCTCGATGGTGGTGCTCATGCCCACTGGGGCTTGAGAAGCTGGGACGATAGGGATCGTTTTGCTCATGGTGTCAGACTTCGTCGTACACAACTTCAAGCGTGGGCTTGCTGGTGTCTGTCTTGCCGCACATGTCAAATTGGGTGGCCGGCTCCAGCACGACATCGCGACCGACAGCTGAAGCTGCAAACAAGCCCAACAGCTGGTCTTGCGTCATGGGGTTGGGACGGATCGGGACCGACGTGGCCACGTTGGCAGCCAACTCTGCAAACATCGGGCCCCACACAGATTCGGGGCGGCCAATGATTTCGTAGCTGGCGCTCTTTCTGCGAATGTCTTCATTGGCAGGGATGGTGGACAACACAGGAATGCCGACCTTCTCGGCAAAGTTGGCAGCCTCGCCCGTGCCGTCGTCGCGGTTGATCACCATGCCGGCGACGCCCACATTGCCACCGAGCTTGCGGAAATATTCAACCGCAGAGCACACGTTGTTGGCCACATACAGTGACTGCAAATCGTTGCTGGCCACCACAATCACTTTTTGGCACATGTCGCGTGCAATGGGCAAACCAAAACCGCCACAGACCACGTCACCCAAGAAGTCGAGCAGCACATAGTCAAAGCCCCACTCGTGAAAGCCCAGCTTCTCTAGCAACTCAAAGCCGTGGATGATGCCGCGACCACCGCAGCCTCGACCCACCTCGGGCCCGCCCAATTCCATGGCGTACACGCCATCGCGCTTGAAGCAAACATCGCCAATGGCCACCGCCTCACCCGCCAATTTTTTCTTGGAAGATGTCTCAATGATGGTGGGGCATGCGCGGCCACCAAACAACAAACTGGTGGTATCACTTTTTGGATCGCAACCGATCAGCAAAACCTTTTTGCCTTGCTGCGCCATCATGTAACTCAAGTTGGCCAAGGTGAAGCTCTTGCCAATACCGCCTTTGCCGTAAATGGCAATGATTTGTGTCTCTTTGGTGGGCGCTTGGGTGCTGACAGTCTCAACAGGCAAGGCCGCCTCTTGGCGAAGGCGATCCACAAATTGAATGGTTTTCTCTGTTGATGTTGATTGTGTTTTCATGCGTGAGCGCTCCAGTCCAGGACCATTTTTAGACAAGCAACATCACCGAATGCTGTTTCGTAAGCAGCGGTGGCAGATTCGGCGGTTTGAACATGCGTGATCAAACCTTTGAGAGACAGTTGACCGTTGTCGACCAACTGGTTAACCGCCAATAAATCAGGACGCCTCCATTCACCGGACAAGCGAATTCGGGCTTCGCGCAAAACGGCTTGAGCTGACGAGAATTGCAAGTTTTGATTGAATAAACCTGCCAACACCACCTCACCACCTGGGCGAATTCTTTGGATCAGCGTGTCCAAGAGCAGGGTGTCCCCACTGACGTCATAAATGGCTTGGTAAGCCCTGTGGTCATCGTCTTCTGGCCGAACGACGTTGTAGCCTTCAGCACCCTGCGCGCGCTCAGGCTGCGTTTCCCAAACCGTGGGGGGAGCAAAACCAGCAGCCACAGTCAGGCGTGCCAGCAAGCGGCCCATCACACCATGACCCACGATCAAATCGGGCGGGGTGAAAGGCTCTTGCCCACCACCACCCGAGACGGCGTGGTAAGCCGTTGCAGCCAGTGCCAACAAAACAGCATCTGGCCCCCGTTGGTCAGCGATGGGGAAAATCTTCTGATCTGACACGACCAAACGAGAGGCCGCTCCTCCGAACAAGCTTTTCACCCCGGTGAAGCAATTGGCACCCGGAACGAAAACCGTTTGACCTTCTTTGAGTTTCGCGCCGAGTGGCGCTTTGACCACTTGACCCACGGTCTCATAGCCGGGCACCAGCGGATAGGTGCTGCCCATGAATGCAGGCATGCTGCCGTCCCACAACATCCGCTCAGTCCCGGTGCTGATGCCGCTGTACTGCACGGCGACTTCCACTTCACCCGCTTGCAGTTGCGGCAGGGCCAAGGCCTGCAAGGACAACTGTCTGGGTTGGTCAAAAACGACGGCGGTTGATTTCATGATTGTATTGTTGGGCTTACACTAGCTTGTGTCAAATTAGATTTACATAAATGGTCGAATTTTAGGGTAAACACTGATGCTTGCGCCCCACCAGAATCTGCGCATGGATGGGCATGGTGTTGGGAACGCGCTCGATTTGTGCGAATCCAGCCTCTTGCATCAAACGCATCAACTCTTCTGGGGTCCGCAGGCGACCTGCCCCCATGGCCAAAAGGTAAAAGTGGAAATAGGCATCTGACTGTGTGTAGCCATCCTGTGCGCCTGACTGTGTTTGGGCCATGGGCTCAGCCAAAAGTAAGACGCCTCCCACGGGGAGTGCGGTGTGGATTTTTTTGAGCAAAAGTTTGACCACCTCATCGGGATGGTCGTGGGCCACTCGAACCAAGGTCACCAGGTCGGCGCCTTGGGGCAAGGGGTCGTGCAGGAAACTGCCTGGACACAAGCGCATCCGGTCGAGCAAGCCCTGTGCAGTGACATGGGCTTTGGCCAAGGCCAAAACCGGAGGCAAGTCAAACAACTGGAGGGACAGGTGTGGCGCGTGGTTGGCCAGCTCGCTGGCAAACCGCCCCTTGCCAGCCCCCACGTCCAGCACACACTTGTGTTCATCAAAAGCATAGGACGACAAAATTTCTTGGACCACAAAACCTTGCGATGCGGCCATCAAGTCGGAATACCGACTGAACTTGTCTTGCGCTGCACGGTCAGCGGCCTGTTCGTCGTGCGCATAAGGCCAATACTCTGCCATCCCACCCTGCCAAGCGTTCTTCAAGAAACCCACGGGGTCTTGCATGTCGCCATAGAGCAAGTGGTTGTGCTCAATCATGGCGCCAATACCGGGATGGGTCGCCAAGGGCACGCCCAGCGGGCCCAGTCCATAGCGGGATTGGCTTCTGAACTCCAACAATCCCAAAGACACTGCCGACAGCAACAAGCGCTGCAAGACGGCTTCGGGAACGCCAACGCGATGCGAGATTTGCTTCAAATCAGCCGGTGATTGCTGCAGCATTTTGAACAAATCCAAGCGTACACAGCCCAGCAAAACCTGCGAATAAACAAAGCCCGACATCAAATCAAACAACTTTTGTGTGCGACGCCGCGGGATCCAACGCGTCAAAGGGTTGCTCATCGACCATTGGTAAAGCTTGGGGCTGGTATATATGCGTTCAAGCCATTGGAGAAAACGGTCATGCCAGGTCGTCACGTCAGGCAAGGAGTAAGGCGTATGGGTGATGTCCGCAGGCTGAGTCATGGCAGGCTTGAGTGAGGGTTAACGGGTCAAGGCAGAGGATGATTTTTTGGCTTTGGGACGTTGCAAGTTCAAAGCCTTTTTCCGATAGCTCTCGCACATGGACTTGGGCACCAAGCGCTCGGACTCCAGCATCACCAATTGACGGAGCATGTCGCGGCAAGAGCAATCCGGAATGGCTTGGGCAGCTTGCGCGATGAGCCCATCAAAGTGCAGGATGGCGCCGTCCAAACCCAAGGCCTGGGCAGAACTGGGGCGCTCGTTCAGCGTGTCTTGCCCCACAGGTTTGCCCAAACTGGCCACGTCACCCAGCACATCGCGAATGTCATCGGCCACCTGATAGGCCTCCCCCAAGAAGGCCCCCAAAGGTGCCCAAGGCTCAGGCGCATGTCCGCTGGCAATGGCGCCAGCACAGGTTGCAGAGACAAACAGAGACCCAGTTTTGGCACGTTGGTATTGGGCCAAATCAGCGGTGGTTTCGCACTCCCAAGCCTGTCCCGCCACAATGCCGTAGGGCAAACCCACACCGCGCGAGAGGTTGTCCATCAAGTCCAACAAGCGCTCAGGGTGCTGGCGTCCCGCCCGCAACAAAACTTGGTAAGCCATCACGATCAAGCCGTCGCCAGCCAACAAGGCCAACGGTTCGTTGAAGGCCTTGTGCACCGTGGGTTGGCCGCGCCGAAAATCGGCATTGTCAAAGATGGGCATGTCGTCGTGCACCAGCGAAGCGCAGTGCATGAACTCCAAGGCCACGGCGGCGGCATTGGTCAATTCCGGGGCGTCATCCCCACAAGCGGTGGCCACGGCCAAACACAGTTGCGGCCGAATCCGTGCACCGCCAGAAAAAACGGCATGCGCCATGGCGGCCTGTAACCTGGGCGGTGCCCCCACCCCGGCCGCAGCGTTAAAGTGAAACTTAAGCGCCTCTTCTGCTCGCTTCATCAGACCCATACATCCCCCTTGTTTCAGGAGTCTGTCAATGAAACATGACATACCCAGATGTCAATATAACAAGACTGAACGGGTTGTCAATACATGTTGACACTCAGCTTTGCACCAGACTTTGCTGGCCTGGACTGTCGAAACGGCCCAACTGCACAAGCCGCTTGGACCTGCAGGCGCACGGTGCACAGGGCTACGGGATGTTTTTTCAGGCGGGTGGGCGGTACAAGCGCATCCCAACTGATGCGTGGCGCCCACACCACGTCGGCGCCGCCTAGTTTCTCAAGCCTTGTGACGGGGCTCAAGAAATGGCCCCCAAAGCCGTTTATTTCACCGCTTGCAGGTTTTTGCTAAGAAATTGGGTGACTTGGGCCAAGCCAAGGTGCGACTGCTCTTCTTGCAGCAAATGTCCCAGATGGGGCAGCAACACGGTTTGGGCGTCCGCCAAAACACCCGCATAGCTTTGGGCGTTGCTGCTAGGGATCATGAGATCGTCTTGCCCCCAAAGGAGCAATGTCGGGGCGGTGATTTTTTTCAAACGGGTCACGGGGTCGGTGTAAATCGTCTGTTGGCCGCGCTCCAAAATGGCCCCTCGAACACCCGGCGCTCTGAGCATGTCGTGGTAGCGTTCGACCAAGCGCTCATCCAAGGCCGCGGCATTGAAAAAGGCAGGCTCCAATGATTTTCGAACCAAGTACTTGGGTAGGAAAAACTTCATCAAACCCATGACCGCTGGCATGGCATAGGGTCTGGAACCTATGTCTTCGGCTTGGGGGTAGCCGTCCGGTGCCATCAAGACCAAGGCTTTGACACGTGGCCCTTGGTCGGCCGCGAACATCCAGGCCATTTTGCCGCCCATAGAGTGGCCAATGACCGACAGCTCGGCGATCCCCAGCTTGTCCACGAAATGGGTCAAGGTGGCCAAATCTTTTGCTTCTGAGTAATCGTTCAACGGGCTGGGGCCAGTTAACCCGAAGCCCGGCAAATCGAGCCTGATCACACGGTAATGCTTGTCCAGCTGGGCGGCCCAATCGTCCCAAGTTTGCAAACTGGAGCCAAAGCCGTGCAACAACAACAGGACCGGTGCGATCTTGGGGCCAGTGTCTTTGTAGTGGATGTTCAAACCATCGACTTCGAGCACCTCCATCGACGGCTTGGCGTACCGTTTGTCAAGATCAGATGCGGACATGTCTGGCGTCCAAAATGCGAACACCACGGCGGCCAAAATAAAAACACCCATAAACACCCACTTCATCGTCATGCGGTCAACCTGTCCGTCTGCTGTTCACGCCCCATTATGTGAGCTAAAAAATGGGGCACTCACGGCCCCTTGGCCAGCGCAATGATGCCACTGTGCGGTGAACTTCGCGACCTTGTGTCATACATGCAGACGAGTATGGTCTTGCACGCGACAAATTTTCAAGTACGTCAAAATATCCCCCATGAAATCCAAAGCCATTGTTTTTGAAGCGCCCCACTCCTTGAGTGTTCGTGAATTGGAACTCGCCCCCATGGGGCCCCGCGACCTGGAGGTGGCGGTGTCGTTCAGCGGCATCAGCACCGGCACCGAACGCTTGCTGTGGGAGGGCACCATGCCGCCCTTTCCGGGCTTGTCCTACCCCTTGGTGCCGGGCTACGAAACTGTGGGCACCATTGAAAAAATAGGCGCCGACGTCACGGGCTTGGCCGTCGGTGACGTGGTGTTTTTACCCGGCTCTTACGCATTTCAAGGGGTGCAAAACATCTTTGGCGGATCGGGCGAGCGTTTGGTGGTGCCGCATGAACGGGCTGTCAAGTTGGACCCGGCCCTGGGTGCCAAGGGCGTGCTGCTGGCCTTGGCCGCCACTGCGCACCATGTGTTCACCGTGGGGCGCGAGGCCATGCCGTTGGCTTACCCCGACCTCATCATTGGCCACGGCATCATGGGCCGACTGTTGGCGCGCATGGTGGTGGCCGCAGGCCGGCCTGCGCCGGTGGTCTGGGAAACGCAATCAGTCAGGCAAGAAGGCGCGCTGGGCTACGACGTCATCCACCCCGACCAAGATGTGCGCAAGGACTACCGCTGCATTTGCGATGTCAGCGGGGACGCCAGTATTTTGAACAAAGTGATTGCCAAAATGGCCCCGGGCGGCGAAGTGGTGTTGGCTGGTTTTTACAAACAAGACTTGTCCTTTGCCTACGCCCCCGCCTTCATGCGCGAAGCCACGGTGCGTGTCGCCGCGCAATGGAAAAAACACGACCTCGACGCGGTGGTCGCCATGTTCCACGATGGCTCCTTGCCCCTGGACGGCTTGCTGACCCACACCGAAACGGCCGAGCATGCACAACGCGCTTATGAGGTGGCCTTTGGCGACCCTGAGTGCTTGAAGATGGTGATCGACTGGCGATGAACATGCGCGTCGCACCTTCCCTCAAAGCCAGTGAACAAGCCAATCAGCCCCCATTGGATCGTCAACGTTACAACTGCATGACTTGGCTCGCCACATCATGAGCTGCAAAAGAACGGCGCTTAAAAAACGGCGTGCTCCCCTCTGTCGGGCGCGCCCTCCCCTTTGACCCAACGGGCATAGGCATCCAACAGCGTTTGTGAACCGTGTGAGGGTGTGGCCTGCTCATCGTAACGCTGCGCCTGAGCGTCCCACACCAACATGGACTCGGTGGCGTAATACCGCCCAATGCGGGCCAACTCGGCCTTGTCCGCAGCAGCGGGAATGATCTTGCCCAACACGCTCAAAACACCCACGATGGCGTCCATCAGGCCCACCGGAACACGCTTGAAACGCGGCGGCATTCCCAGCAAAGCAAACAAATGCTCGCCTTGCGCCAGCGGCGTGATGGCCGGCCCCGGCCCGCCGATGGGCAAGATCTGGTTGTGCCGCGACACATCGTCCAGGCATCCCACCAGAAAATCGGCCAAATCATCGTCACTGATGGGTTTGCAGGCGGTCAATTGCCCGTCGCCAAAAATCAAAAAGGGCTTGCCTTTTTTGACCCGCTCCAATTGGCCCGACAGCGATTTGAAAAAAGCAGTGGGGCGCACGATGGAATAGGTCATGCCTGATTCGATCAAGGTTTTTTCAAAGGCCAACTTGGCATGTTGAAACGCCAACAAGGGCTTTTGCACACAGATAGCCGACAGTTGCACAAAATGCCTCACACCCGCCGTTTGTGCCGCTTGCAGCGCCCACACATGGGCCTGGTGATCAACGCGCCACGCGTCTTGAGGAGAACCGGTGCGCGAGGCCATGCAAGAGACCACCGCATCAAAACCAGCACCTGTAAAAGACGGCTGGGTCCAAACTTCTGGATCGGACGCATCCCCCCACATAACCTTGACCCCGGCCAAGCTTTCTGGCGGCGACGCATTGGCTTGCAGATGTTGATCACTTCGGCGCGGCCTGAGCAGACACACCACTTGGTGACCCCGTTGAACCAGCGACCGCGCGGTGGCCATGCCGATCGTGCCCGTCGCCCCCAACAAAAGCACGCGCTTAGGGTAATGGACTTCCTCACCCATCAAAGGGCCGTGAACGGGCCATGGCGCATGGGTGGTAGAACGCCATTCAGAGCCCGAAGTTTCATCGATGGTCACGCCGTGAACTCCCAACAGGGTCAAAAAGTAATTGCCTTTGAATCTTGCCGATGCGCTTCGTCGTGCCAGCAGGCCAGCTCAAAAAATCAAACCATTATGACCAAACTGTGTCCATCGAGCCCTCGTAGCAGTTCGACCAAAACGCAGCATGGACGCGAGCATCAAGCACCCACATCGGGGTTCAGGGAAATGCAGGGGCCGTGATTGTCCTTGCCATGTGCAGGGCTTGGGTTGCACAGGGAAGCGTGCCCCACGGGCTGGTCTATAAAGGCTCATGCACAAAGCCACGACAATGCGTGCATCAAAACAGAAAGGACAGGCATGAACGACACAACGATGTGGTGGGTTCTGGCGGGCGCCTTGGTGGCATTGGAGCTGGTGACTGGCACGTTTTACCTGCTGATGCTGGGCTTGGGCGCTGTGGCGGGAGCACTGGCCGCCATGGCGGGTTACAACATCAGCACGCAGCTGGTGGCGGCCGCCCTCGTCGGTGGCGCAGGCGCGTTGCTGCTGGGCCAATGGCGTCAACGACAGGTGACCACCGACACGCAAGCCCATGACCAACATCTGGACCTGGGTGCCACCGTAGAAGTCGAGGCATGGGATGCCATGGGCACGGCGCAAGTCAAGCACCGTGGTGCGGCTTGGACTGCGGTGCTGGCACCGGGCCAGACCGCGACCCCAGGCGTTTACCGAATTCAGGCCATGGCGGGTAACCGCTTGGTGCTTGAGAAAACATGAGCATGTCGCTCTAACCACTTCAAAGGGAATCCCTCCATGGAAATCGCTGCCATTCTCGTGATCATCGCGGTCCTGTTCATCGTCAAGACCGTCAAGGTCGTGCCCCAGCAGCAGGCTTGGGTGGTCGAGCGTTTGGGCAAGTTCCACGCCAGCCTGACCCCGGGGCTGAACTTTGTCGTGCCCTTCGTCGACAAGGTGATTCAAAAACACAGCCTCAAAGAAGTGCCCCTGGACGTGCCCAGCCAGATTTGCATCACAAGGGACAACACGCAACTGCAGGTCGACGGCATCTTGTACTTCCAGGTGACCGACCCCAAACTGGCCAGCTATGGCGCGTCGGACTACATCATGGCGGTGACGCAGCTGGCGCAAACCAGCTTGCGCAGCGTGATCGGCAAACTGGAGCTGGACAAAACCTTTGAAGAGCGCAGCATCATCAACGCACAGGTGGTCCAAGCCATTGACGAAGCCGCCCTGAACTGGGGCGTGAAGGTCTTGCGCTACGAAATCAAGGACCTGACACCACCCAAAGAAATTTTGCTGGCCATGCAGTCGCAAATCACCGCCGAGCGCGAAAAGCGTGCGCTGATCGCCGCCTCCGAAGGCCGCCGCCAAGAACAAATCAACATCGCTACCGGCGAGCGCGAGGCCTTCATCGCCCGATCCGAGGGCGAAAAGCAAGCGGCCATCAACAAAGCCCAAGGCGATGCCGCCGCCATCACCGAAATGGCCAATGCCACAGCGCAAGCCATTGAGCGCATTGCCAGCGCCATTCGCCAACCCGGCGGTGAAATGGCGGTGCAGTTGAAGGTGGCCGAGCAAGCCGTGCAGGCCTACAGCAAGGTGGCGCAAGACGCCAAAACCACCCTCATCGTTCCAGGCAATATGACCGAGGTGTCTGGGTTGATCGCCTCAGCCATGCAAATGGTGGGCACAGGGAAACAAGTGGGCAATTGACCTCAGTGCACACGCAGGTGCAAAAAACCCGCCAAGGCGGGTTTTTTTGTGGGCCATAAGCCCTGTCTTGTCGCCCAAGGGCATCAACCCATGTGCAAACCACCGTTGACCGCGAAGTCAGCGCCGGTGGTGTAACCACCGTCTTCGCTGGCCATCCAGGCAATGATGGAAGCGATCTCGCTGGGCTTGCCTAAGCGCTTAACGGGCACGGTGGCCACGATCTTTTCCAACACATCAGGACGAATGGCATTGACCATGTCGGTGCCGATGTAGCCAGGGCTCACGGTGTTGACCGTCACACCCTTGGTGGCCATCTCTTGGGCCAAGGCCATTGAGAAACCGTGCATACCGGCTTTGGCAGCCGAGTAGTTGGTCTGACCGGCCTGGCCTTTTTCACCGTTGACCGAGCTGATGTTGATGATGCGGCCCCAGCCTTTTTCGACCATGTCGGCGACCACTTGCTTGGTCACGTTGAACATGGAGTCCAGGTTGGTGTTCATCACGGCTTGCCAGTCTTCACGGCTCATCTTCAGGAACATGCGGTCCTTGGTGATGCCGGCGTTGTTGACCAGCACGTCGATGGGGCCGTGCTCGGCCTTGGTTTTGGCAAAGGCTTCCACAGTGGAGTCCCAGTCGCCCACGTTGCCGACCGAGGCGTAAAAGGTGAAGCCCAAGGCTTTTTGCTCGTCCAGCCATTTGTTGAAGTCACGTGTGGGGCCGCAACCGGCGATGACCTTGAAGCCTTCTTGGTGCAGGCGCTGGCAGATTGCGGTTCCGATGCCGCCCATGCCGCCTGTGACGTACGCTACTTTTTGACTCATGATTGTCTCCTTGTTATGAGTGAAGTGAAATGAAGTAAGCCCACTCAAATCCTCCAGGTTGGCTGCCCTTATACCGCTGGGCAGTGCGCCAATCCATGGGGTCTGAGCGGCTTTGGGTTAAACGCGTTCGATGGCCAGTGACACGCCCATGCCGCCGCCAATGCACAAAGCGGCCAGACCTTTTTGGGCCTGTGTGCGCTGCATTTCATGCAGCAAGGTCACCAGAATGCGGCAACCAGACGCACCGATGGGGTGACCAATGGCAATGGCACCGCCGTTGACGTTGACCTTGGCAGGATCAATGTCCAGCGCCTGGTTGACGGCGCAAGCTTGTGCAGCAAAGGCTTCGTTCAGCTCAAACAGGTCCACGTCTTGGGCTTTCCAGCCCGCGCGGGCCAGCGCTTTTTGCGACGCAGGCACGGGGCCCATGCCCATGGTGGCAGGGTCCAGGCCACTGGTGCCAAAGGCGACAATGCGGGCCAGCGGCTTGAGGCCCAGAGCAGCGGCCTTCTTGGCGCTCATGACCATCACGGCGGCTGCGCCGTCGTTGATGCCTGAAGCGTTACCAGCAGTCACACTGCCCGCCTTGTCAAAGGCTGGGCGCAAACCTGCTAACACGTCCACGGTGGTTTTCTTGTTGATGAACTCGTCGGTGTTGAACACCAGCGCATCGCCCTTGCGCTGAGGGATCAGCACGTCAACGATTTCATCTTTGAATTTGCCCGCTTCTTGCGCGGCCGCAGCCTTGCGCTGGCTGCCTGCCGCCAAGGCGTCTTGCATGTCACGGGTGATGCCGTGGGCCTTGGCCACGTTCTCAGCAGTGATGCCCATGTGGTATTGGTTGTACACGTCCCACAGGCCGTCGACGATCATGGTGTCGGTCATTTTCCAGTCGCCCATGCGCTGGCCGTCGCGGCTGCCGTTCAACACATGCGGGCTGGCGCTCATGTTTTCCTGACCGCCAGCGATGACGATTTCGCTGTCACCCCAAGCCACAGCTTGCGCAGCCAGCATCACGGCCTTGAGGCCCGATCCGCACACGGCGTTGATGGTCAGTGCCGGGGTTTCCTTGGCCACACCGGCTTTCATCATGGCCTGGCGGGCGGGGTTTTGGCCCACGCCTGCGGCCAGCACCTGGCCCATGATGACTTCACCAATGGCGTCCACGGGCAGGCCACTGCGCTCCAGCAAACCCTTGATGACGATGCTGCCCAGCTCGGTGGCAGGGGTTTTGGCGAGCGAGCCGCCAAATTTACCCACGGCGGTGCGTGCGGCTGCAACGATGACGATGTCTTCCATTTTTTTCTCCAGTAAAAATCAATCAGGCTTTGGCTTTGACGTAACGGCCAGGGGCCGCTTCGATGGCTTTGTATTTGGCCGCCTTACCATAGGTTTTGGGTGCGGCAATTTGCTTGCCCGCATGACCCTTGAGCCAGTCCGACCAATCGGTCCACCAGCTGCCAGGCACCTCTTTGGCCTTGGCGATCCAGCCGTTTACATCGGCTGGGAATTGGGTGCCTTCGCTCAACCAGTGGCTGCGCTTTTTGGCCGCAGGCGGGTTGATCACACCCGCGATATGGCCCGAGGCCCCCATCACAAAACGCTTTTTACCGGGCAGCACTTGGGTGCTGGCATAGGCCCCCCCGATGGGCACGATGTGGTCTTCGCGCGAGCCATAAATGTAGACCGGCATGTCGACCTTGCCCAGGTCAATCGACTCACCACACACGGTGACTTTGCCGGGTTGGACCAGGTTATTTTCGAGGTAAGTGTTGCGCAGGTACCAAGCGTAAAACGGCCCAGGCAAGTTGGTCGAGTCGCTGTTCCAGTAGAGCAAGTCGAATGGCGGAGGCGTCTCGCCCTTGAGGTAGTTGCCCACCACATAGTTCCAGACCAAGTCGTTGGGACGCAGAAAGCTGAAGGTGGACGCCAGGTCCTGACCTTTGAGCAAACCGCCCTTGCCCAATTGCTGCTCTCGGAATTTGACGAAGTTCTCGTCAATGAACACATCCAGAATGCCGGTGTCGGTGAAGTTGATCAGGGTAGTGAGGAAGGTGGCACTGGCCACCGGCTTTTCACCCCGCGCAGCCAGCACAGCCAGCGCGGTGGACAAGATGGTGCCGCCCACACAAAAACCCAGCGCGTTGATTTTGGGTGCCCCGGTGATGGCCTGCACGGTGTGGATGGCCTCAATGGCCGCGTGCTCAATGTAGTCGTCCCAGGTCTTTTGCGCCATGGACTCGTCGGGGTTGCGCCAGCTGACCACAAAAGTGCGGTGGCCTTGGCTGACGGCATAGCGGATCAGCGAATTTTCAGGCTGCAGGTCGAGGATGTAGAACTTGTTGATGCAAGGGGGCACCAGCAAGAACGGTTTTTCATAGACCTTGGCCGTGAGCGGTTTGTATTCGATGAGCTGGAAAAAATCGTTTTCAAAAACCACCGCACCTTCGGTGGTGGCCACGTTCTTGCCCACTTCAAACAGGCTTTCGTCAGTCATAGACACGTGCCCTTGCTGCAGGTCATGCACCAGGTTTTGCACGCCCTTGGCGATGCTCTCGCCTTGTGTGTCGATGGCTTTCTTTTGCGCCTCGGCATTGAAAGCCAAAAAATTGCTGGGCGCAGCTGCGGCCACCCATTGCTCGATGGCAAAACGGATGCGGGTGCGTGTTTTCTCGTCGGCTTCCACCGCATCGGCCAGCCCCATCAGGGTTCGGGCATTGAGCAAGTAAGAAGCGGCATTGAAGGCGGCCATGGGGTTAGCGGCCCAGGCTTCGCCCGAAAAACGTCGGTCTTTGACCTGCAAACTGTTGTGCAAGCTCTGATTCCACATTTCAGAGGCGTCTTTGAAGTACTGGCCTTGCAGGGTCTGGAGCTTTTCAGGCGAGAATTTGAGCTGAGGCACGGCCGCATCGGCCGATGGCTTCAAGCCACCGAGATCCATGGTCTGCAAATGCTGCATGGCCTGACCCCAGCTTTTGCTCAGGTCTTGCTGAAAGCCTGCGCTCATTTGGGACCAAAAATCCGGCGTGGATGTGCTCATCTTTTTTCTCCTGAATCGGTCGTTTTTCTCAAATCTCTTGTTCCGAGTATCTTTCAGTTTGTTGTCACCTAAATTACAAGGGCTAAATATTTATGTATTTGATCGTGATCGGCTGGCTTTACGTGACCCTGCTCATGGCCTTGGCTGAAGCCTTTAGCTCACAAGGCAGTGTATTGGGGGCCATCATCACCTTTGTGTTCTATGGTTTGCTGCCCATGGCCTTGGTGGTTTACTTGATGGGCACACCCCTGCGCCGCAAGGCCATTCGCCAACAGGAACAACAGGCCAGGCAAGAGGCTTCGGAGGGTTCAATCCCGCCCGACTCAGCGGTCCAGCCAGATGCAGGCAACCATGCGGCCGCTTTGCCCGAGGTTGCGGCTGTCCCTGCGGTGGGAAAAAAAGAACTCTGACCCTGTGACCGTGCACCAAGGCGGGGTACTGTCGTTGCCAAACACGCGCGAAATACCCAAACCTTGCAACCTTACGCGGGCCAGACCGGCCAGATCGGCCATGTACTTTCCTTGGGCTGTCGGCGTGAACAGCGCCTGTACCTCGGGCGAGCCATTGTCGAAAGCGGCCCGAACTTCGGGCCCCACTTCAAAAGCTTGCGGCCCAATGCAGGGCCCGAGCCACGCCAGCACGTCCGACACATCGACCCCCGCACGCTTCAAGTTGGCCCACAGGCTCTCCAGCACGCCCTGCCCTTTTGACGGGCTGTCCACAACTGGCCCCGCCAGTCCACGCCAGCCCGCATGGGCGGCAGCCACCCAACGTCCGGCTGCATCCGCCAGCAAGACTGGCAAACAATCGGCCACCACGATGGTGCAGGCCACACCCGGATCAAGGCTCCAGCAGGCATCGGCCACCAGCCCCTGGGGCGTGGTCGCGTTCAGTTGCAGACTGGCCACCCCGTGAACTTGTTGCAAAAATACCGGCCTCTGCCCAATCTGCGCCGCCAGGCGCTCGCGGTTGGTGTGCACATCGGCCGACCGGTCACCCACATGGTCACCCAGGTTCATACTGTCCCAAGGGGCGACCGAAACCCCGCCCTGGCGACTGGTCATGAGCGCACGCACGCGGTTGGGGGTCGGCCAATCGGGTTGTATCCAGTGAGCGGGCAGGTTTTGCATCCACAAAATCATAGCGCCACGCCGCACTGCTGCTTTTATTGTGTAATTGCGCCATGACAAGCGAAGCCGAAGCAAACGCCCATGCCCCTGAACTGCCCTGGATTGTGGAAGGCCAGGCCCTTCCGCCGGTCAGCCAGGCTTGGGGGGCTTCATCGCCCGCGCCAGGCCTGCTGGCCGCCAGCAACGATGTGTCTGCCCCGCGTTTGATGGAAGCGTATGCCGCTGGCGTTTTCCCCTGGTTCAACGTGGGTCAGCCTGTCCTTTGGTGGAGCCCCGACCCCCGCATGGTGCTGAAAACGCGAGATTTCCGCTTTCACAGATCGCTGCAGCAAAGCCTCAAACGTTGGAGCCTGACACCCCACTTTGAAATGTGCTTTGACCGCGACTTTTCGCAGGTTATCCAACGCTGCGCCTCATCGCCCCGCCCTGGCCAGAAAGGCACTTGGATCGTGCCCCAGATGGTGGATGCCTACGAAGAACTGCACCGCATGGGCTTGGCCCACAGCTGTGAATTGCGCATCGATGGCGCACTCGTGGCTGGCCTGTACTTCGTGGCCTTGGGCCGCGCTGTGTTTGGCGAGTCCATGTTCACCACGGTCAGCGATGGCTCCAAGATGGCGCTGGCCTGCTTGGTCAGTGTCTGCTTGCAACACGGGGTCAAAGCGATTGATTGCCAGCAAAACACCCGGCACCTGGGCTCGATGGGCGCGCGTGAAATACCGCGCAGCGATTTTGTGCGCGGCGTGCTCGAAGGGCGGGAACAAGGCCCCATTGACTGGGCGTGTCAGTCCCTGAGTTGGCCGGCTCTGGCCTCATTGGCGGCCCCCACTAAATGACCCAACTCAAAGAACTTCCGCTGCAGGCACTGCAGTTTTACGCCACAGCCCCTTATGCGTGCAGCTACCTGCCCAACCGCGCCGCCCGCTCCCAAGTCGCCACCCCCAGCCACCTGATCCACAACGAGGTCTATGCCGATCTGGTGGAGCAAGGCTTTCGGCGCAGCGGCCTGTTCACCTACCGCCCTTATTGCGATGGCTGCCAAGCCTGTCAGCCTTTGCGCGTGCGGGTGGACGCTTTCAAACCCGACCGCAGCCAGCGTCGCGCTTGGCAAGCGCACCGAGATTTGCGGGTGCGTGTGCTCGACTTGCATTACGACCCAGACCATTACGCGCTGTACTTGCGTTACCAGAACGCGCGTCACCCGGGCGGCGGCATGGACCACGACAGCGTCGACCAGTACACCCAGTTCCTGCTGCAAAGCCGTGTCAACTCGCGTATTGTGGAATTCAGAGCCCCAGGCGTTGGCGAGGCGCTCGGTGAACTGAAGATGGTCAGCATCGTCGATGTGCTCAACCACGGTTTATCGGCGGTTTACACCTTTTACGAACCCGAGGAAGCGGCCAGCTTTGGCACCTTCGGGGTACTCTGGCAAATCCAGCAAGCGGCCCAACTGGGTCTGCCCTATGTTTACCTCGGTTACTGGATCGATGGCAGCCCCAAAATGAATTACAAATCCCGCTTCAAGCCCTGCGAGCTCAGAGTGCAGGGCCAATGGCAGGCTTTTGACTAAGGTGTCTGTTTGACCCTTTTGTCGATGGGCATTTGTTTGATCCCACAACTGTACAGACCCCCTTCATTTCACTGTGTAAAATGAAACGCATTGGCATGACACAATGAAAAAAGACCCCGCCCTCACGACCGTGCCCACCATCCAGGTGATTGAACGCATGTTCAGCCTGATCGACGTGCTGGCGTCCCGCGAAGAAGCCATCTCGCTCAAGGAAATCAGCCAAAAAACCGGGCTGCACCCCTCTACGGCGCACCGCATCCTGAACGACCTGGCCACCGGCCGCTTTGTAGACCGCCCAGAGGCTGGCCACTATCGTCTGGGCATGCGTTTGCTGGAATTGGGCAACATGGTCAAGGGCCGGCTCAATGTGCGCGATGCGGCCCTGGCCCCCATGCGTGACCTGCACAAACTCATTCAACAACCCGTCAACTTGAGCATGCGCCAAGGTGACGAAATCGTTTACATCGAACGCGCCTACAGCGAACGCTCGGGCATGCAGGTGGTCCGCGCCATTGGTGGTCGCGCCCCTTTGCACCTGACGTCGGTGGGCAAGCTTTTCCTAGCCGCAGACGACCCTTTGCGAGTACGCTCTTATGCCACGCGCACCGGCTTGGCTGGCCAGACACGCAACAGCATCACGCAACTACAAGTCCTGGAAAGAGAGCTCTCGCGCGTCAACCAGTCCGGCTTTGCGCGTGACAATGAAGAGCTGGAGTTGGGGGTGCGCTGCATCGCAGCGGGTATCTACGACGATCAGGGGAAGCTTCTGGCAGGCCTGTCTATCTCTGCCCCGGCCGATCGGCTGGATGAAAGCTGGCTGCCCAAGCTACAAGAAACCGCCAAAGCGATATCCGAGACTTTGGGTCACCAAGAATCACACTGAAGGCCGGTCCTGTGCCTTAACTTGGCAGCTTTCAGCTGGGCATCTGAACTGCAGATGCCAAAGAGCGCCGGTCCATGGGCGATTTTTGCTCAAGCCACTTGCGCACCCGCTCGGCGTCACCCATTCGGCTGAACTTTCCCGTCGAATCGAGAAAAACCATGATCAACTTTCGACCTGCCACCTGGGCTTGCATGACCAAGCAACGACCGGCCTCCGAGATGTAACCGGTCTTTTGCAGACCAATGTCCCATTGAGGATTTTTGATCAATCCGTTGGTGTTGTTGTACTGCAATGTTCTGCTGCCCACCGCGACCTCACGACCTTGCGAAGTGGACAACTCTCGCAGCATGGGCTCGTTGTAGGCCTTGGCGGCTAAAACGGCCAAATCGTTGGCACTTGACTGGTTTTGGCTGGACAGACCCGTTGGCTCGACATAACGAGTGTCCGTCATGCCCAATGAACGGGCACGCTGGTTCATTCGACTGATGAACAGATCAATGCCGCCCGGGAAAGTGCGTCCCAGTGCATGCGCTGCGCGGTTTTCGCTCGACATCAAGGACAAGTGCATCAAGTCACCACGGCTGAGCACTGTGCCTACGGCCAGGCGGGAAGAGCTCCCTTTTTCGGTGTCCACATCGGCCTGGGTGATGCGGATGCGTTCGTCCATGGGCAAATTGGCCTCAGCGATGACCAATCCCGTCATCAGTTTGGTCAAGGATGCAATAGGCAAAACCACATGGTCATTCTTGCTGTAGAGGACTTCCTGCGTCTCTTGGTCCACCACCAAGGCGACGCTGGAGTGCAAGCCCAGCGCGTCGGAAGTGGCATGCAGGCCCGCCATTTGGCCAAAAGATGCGCGAATAGGGCGCGCGTTTGGCCTAGCTTTCAGATTTTTAGCGTTCAGGGTCGCTTTGGACGTTTGCCTTTTCTGACCTGAAGACTTAGCGACTTGATTTTTTCTTGCCGATGCGCTTTGACCCGTTTGAGCTTTCCGGGGTCCGACCGATTTTTCGACACTTTTTTGGTTCTTTTGCGCTTTGGCGGGTGTCTGCTGGCTGTTTTGCGCATAAACCAGATTCAACTGGCCCGACACGACGGTAACCAAACCCACCACCATGGCCAATACAGCGATGCGCAACCAGGATTTGGGCACAGGAAAAATGGGAGCTGATTTCAATGGCATGTCCTGATGGTCTGATTTTTCAAAAGTAAGTGCCAGTGTATAGAAATAAAAAAAGTCACGCAAGAACAATAACTTACGTGACTTTTATAAAGCAAATAATTACTTATTTAGAATTCATTTTACCCTTGCGCAGCGACCCGATCGGCTTTGCTCTGCAATTTATTCAATGCATTCAGGTAAGCCTTGGCCGAAGCCACCACGATGTCCGGATCGGACCCGACACCGTTGACCACCCGCCCGCTGTTTTGCAAACGCACAGTCACCTCCCCCTGACTTTCGGTGGAGCCACTGATGGCGTTGACCGAATACAGCACCATTTCTGCGCCACTTTTGACATACGACTCGATCGCCTTGAGGGAGGCATCCACCGGGCCATTGCCATCCGACTCGGTGCTCACTTCCTTGCCCTGCACGGTGAAGACCACGGCCGCATGCGGGCGCTCGCCGGTTTCGCTGTGCTGGGACATCGAGACAAAGCCGTACTGCTCTTTTTCGGTGCTGACGCTTTCGTCACTGACCAAGGCCAGGATGTCCTCGTCAAAGATCTCACTCTTGCGATCGGCCAACTCCTTGAACTTGGCAAAAGCGTTGTTGATTTCGGTTTCACTGTCCAGGGTCACGCCCAAATCTTGCAAACGTTGTTTGAAGGCGTTGCGGCCGCTGAGTTTGCCCAACACGATTTTGTTGTTGGACCAGCCCACATCTTCCGCACGCATGATTTCGTAGGTATCGCGGGCCTTGAGGACGCCATCTTGGTGGATGCCCGAGGCGTGGGCAAAAGCGTTCGCACCCACCACCGCTTTGTTGGGCTGGACCACAAAACCGGTGGTTTGACTGACCATGCGGCTGGCGGCCAAGATGTGGCTCGCATCGATGCCCACATCCAGACCAAAGTAATCGCGGCGCGTCTTCACGGCCATGACCACTTCTTCGAGCGAGCAATTGCCTGCGCGCTCGCCCAGCCCATTGATGGTGCACTCGACCTGGCGGGCGCCGCCGATCTTCACGCCGGCCAGCGAATTTGCAACCGCCATGCCCAAATCATTGTGGCAATGCACCGACCAAATGGCTTTGTCGGAGTTGGGAATGCGCTCGCGCAAAGTGCGGATGAATTCACCATAGAGCTCGGGCACCGCGTAACCCACCGTGTCGGGCACGTTGATGGTGCTGGCCCCTTCAGCAATCACGGCCTCCAGGATGCGGCACAGGAAATCCATGTCGCTGCGGTAACCATCTTCCGGGCTGAACTCGACATCGCTCACCAGGTTGCGGGCAAAGCGCACCGACTGCTTGGCCTGCTCAAACACCTGGTCGGGCGTCATGCGCAGCTTCTTTTCCATGTGTAAGGGCGAAGTGGCAATGAAGGTGTGAATACGTCCGTTGTTAGCCCCTTTGAGAGCCTCAGCAGCGCGCGAAATGTCGCGGTCATTGGCACGTGACAAAGAGCAAATGGTGGAATCCTTGATCGCATCGGCAATGGCTTTCACCGCCTCAAAGTCGCCATTGGAGCTGGCCGCAAAACCGGCTTCGATCACGTCCACACGCAGACGCTCCAGTTGGCGGGCAATGCGCAGCTTCTCATCGCGGGTCATGGAGGCACCGGGCGATTGCTCGCCGTCGCGCAAGGTGGTGTCGAAAATAATCAGTTTGTCAGCCATGTTCACTCCTGGTCAAAAACCCGCAAGTCCAAGCAAAAATGCAAAAGGCCCGTTGCGGATGGCATACGGGCCTTTTGGGAAAATGTTTGCGTGCGCTACACATCCCGCCCGTGGGGCGCTAGCAGTAGAACAAACAAAGAAAAATTCATACAAATACTGTAGCACAGTTCAAAACCCGAACTGTCGTGCAGTTGACATCACTGGTGCAAACCCCGCTCGTCGGGCTCGTCAGTGGAGGTGCTGATCATGCTGGTGGGCTGACCTTTGGCCTTGCGCCAGACATAAATCACATAGCCGCTCAAGCCGTAAGCCACAAACGCGCCAAACAAGACGGTGGGCGGATCGATGTTCACGGCCGCAATGCCCAAAGCCACCAGCACCAGCGTGGCAAAAGGCACGCTCTTTTTCATGTGCATGTCCTTGAAACTGTAAAACGGCACATTGGTCACCATGGTCAGGCCTGCAAACAGGCACACGGCAAACATGCCCCAAGACACGGCTTTGGCGGGCACGGCGTTGTCGAACATGATCCACACAAAGCCCATCACCAAGGCTGCTGCTGCAGGCGAGGGCAGGCCCTGAAAATAACGCTTGTCGACCACACCCGTGTTGACGTTGAAGCGCGCCAAGCGCAACGCCGCGCAAGCACAGTAAACAAAGGCCGCAATCCAACCCCAACGGCCCAACTCCTTGAGCGTCCAGACATAGGCGATCAGCGCGGGTGCCGCGCCAAAGGACACCATGTCCGACAGCGAATCCATTTGCTCGCCAAAGGCACTTTGGGTGTTGGTCATGCGGGCTACGCGGCCGTCCAAGCTGTCGAGCACCATGGCGCTGAAGATGCCCACGGTGGCCAGGTCAAACCGGCCATTGATGGCCATGACGACGGCATAAAAACCGGCAAACAGGGCCGCCAAAGTGATCATGTTGGGCAGCATGTAAATGCCTTTGGAGGGCTTACGCACTGGCGCAGGGCCTTCTGCGTCTTCAGTGGTGTCGGTGGTTTTGTTCATCGTCCATTCCTGTTGCGGTTTTTCGGATTCATACCGTAGTAACCGAGTTTAAGGCAGACCCAGCGCCCAAGAAAAAGGCCACCGCAGTGGCCTTTTCCATTCTTGCCCAAGGGCCAGATCAGTTGCGGGTTTTGTCAACCAACTTGTTCTTGGCGATCCAAGGCATCATGGCGCGCAATTGTGCGCCCACAACTTCGATGGAATGCTCAGAAGTCAAGCGACGACGCGCGGTCATGCTCGGGTAGTTGGTGCGGCCTTCCAAGATGAACATCTTGGCGTACTCGCCCGTCTGGATGCGCTTCAAGGCATTGCGCATGGCGACGCGGGACTGCTCGTTGATGATTTCAGGACCGGTCACGTACTCGCCGTACTCGGCATTGTTCGAGATCGAGTAGTTCATGTTGCCGATGCCGCCTTCGTAGATCAGGTCCACGATCAGCTTGAGTTCGTGCAAGCACTCGAAGTAAGCCATTTCAGGGGCGTAACCGGCTTCCACCAGAGTCTCGTAACCCATCTTGATCAGTTCAACGGCGCCACCGCACAGAACAGCCTGTTCGCCGAACAAGTCGGTTTCGGTCTCTTCTTTGAAGTTGGTTTCGATGATGCCGGCCTTGCCGCCACCGTTGGCCATGGCGTAACTCAGGGCCATCGCACGGGCTTTGCCGCTCTTGTCCTGGTGAATAGCCACCAGGTGGGGCACGCCGCCGCCTTGGGTGTAGGTGTTGCGCACGGTGTGGCCTGGGGCCTTGGGGGCGACCATCCACACGTCCAAGTCTTCGCGGGGAACAACTTGGTTGTAGTGCACGTTGAAGCCGTGGGCGAAGGCCAAAGAAGCGCCTTGTTTGATGTTGGGGGCCACGTTGTTGTTGTAGACCTCGGCAATCATTTCGTCGGGCAACAAGATCATGACCACGTCAGCGGCTTTGACAGCGTCGTTGACTTCCATCACGGTCAAGCCGGCTTTGCCGACTTTGTCCCAAGATGCGCCACCTTTACGCAGACCGACGACCACTTTGACGCCGCTGTCGTTCAGGTTTTGGGCGTGGGCGTGGCCTTGCGAGCCGTAACCAAGAATGGCAACGGTCTTGCCCTTGATAACGCTCAGATCACAATCTTTGTCGTAAAAAACTTTCACAGGGTTCTCCTTAGGAATAAAACAGGTTCTAGGGTTGAGTTTAGACGCGCAAGATGCGCTCGCCGCGCCCGATACCGCATGCACCGGTGCGCACGGTCTCCAAAATGGCACTGCGGTCGATCGCCTCCAAAAAGGCGTCGTTCTTCGATTGGTCACCGGTGAGCTCAATCGTGTAGCTCTTGTCGGTGACATCAATCACACGGCCACGAAAGATGTCGGCCATGCGTTTCATTTCTTCGCGTTCCTTGCCCACGGCGCGCACCTTCACAAGCATCAGCTCGCGCTCGGTGTAGGCGCCTTCGGTCAGGTCAACCACCTTCACAACCTCAATCAGGCGGTTCAGGTGCTTGGTGATTTGTTCAATGACATCGTCAGAACCCGTGGTCTGGATGGTCATGCGCGACAGGCTGGGGTCTTCGGTCGGGGCCACGGTCAAGGACTCGATGTTGTAGCCGCGGGCCGAAAACAGCCCCACCACGCGGGACAAAGCGCCCGCTTCGTTTTCAATCAATACAGCGATGATGTGTTTCATGTGTGATTCCTCTTTTTGCCGCCCTCCCCTGCGCACGGTAATGCGCAGGCTTGGCGGGCAATAGATTCGTCCAGTGGGATTTATTAAAGATCTTCAGCGCCCATCAGCATCTCGGTGATGCCTTTGCCAGCCTTGACCATGGGGAACACGTTTTCAGTCGGGTCCGTACGGATATCCAAGAAAACCGTGCGGTCCTTGAGCCTGCGTGCTTCGCGCAAAGCAGGCTCCACATCCTCGGGCTTTTCCACCAAGATGCCGACGTGGCCATAGGCCTCGGCCAACTTCACGAAGTTGGGCAGCGCATCCATGTAACTGTGGCTGTAACGACCGGAGTAATCAATCTCCTGCCACTGCCGCACCATGCCCAAGTAACCGTTGTTCAGGGCCACGACTTTGATGGGCGTGTTGTATTGCAGGCAAGTCGAGAGCTCTTGAATGCACATTTGCACCGAGCCTTCACCCGTCACGCAATACACCTCGCTGTCAGGCTTGGCCAGTTTGATGCCCATGGCGTAAGGAATGCCCACGCCCATGGTGCCCAAGCCACCGGAGTTGATCCAGCGGCGCGGCTCATTGAACTTGTAATACTGGGCGGCCCACATCTGGTGCTGGCCCACATCGGAGGTGATGTACGCGTCGGCGTCCTTGGTCATTTCCCACAAGGTCTCGATGACCTTTTGCGGCTTGATGACCAAGCTGTTGTTGCTGTCGTACTTCATGCAATCGCGGCTGCGCCAGCCTTCGACCGTTTCCCACCACTGCGCCAGCGCCTGGCTGTCGGGCTTGAGACCGGATTCGCGGATCATGCCCATCAGTTCGATCAGCACGTCTTTGACGTCGCCCACGATCGGCACATCCACCTTGACGCGCTTGGAAATGCTGGACGGGTCGATGTCGATGTGGATGATCTTGCGCTCGTTTTGCGCAAAGTGCTTGGGGTTGCCAATGACGCGGTCGTCAAAGCGTGCGCCCACGGCCAGCAAGACGTCGCAGTTTTGCATCGCGTTATTGGCCTCCAGCGTGCCGTGCATGCCCAGCATCCCCAAGAAGCGGCGGTCATTGGCCGGAAACGCGCCCAAACCCATCAAGGTGTTGGTGACCGGAAAGTTCAGCATGTCGACCAGCGCGCGCAACTCGGGGCTGGCGTTGCTCAGCAGCACACCGCCGCCGGTGTAGATGTACGGGCGCTTGGCCGACATCAGCAGCTGCATGGCCTTGCGGATCTGGCCGCCGTGGCCCTTGCGCACCGGGTTGTACGAGCGCATCTCGACCTTGTCGGGGTAGCCGGTGTACAGGGTTTTATTGAAAGACACGTCCTTGGGCACATCCACCACGACCGGGCCAGGGCGGCCGGTGCGCGCAATGTGAAAGGCCTTTTTCATGACCTCGGCC
Source organism: Limnohabitans sp. Rim8 (assembly GCA_945897795.1). Lineage (GTDB taxonomy): Bacteria > Pseudomonadota > Gammaproteobacteria > Burkholderiales > Burkholderiaceae_C > Limnohabitans_A. The sequence goes on from CAMDFT010000003.1 coordinate 73,556, forward strand.
ATGTCCTTGGCGTCTTTGACCAAGAAGTTGTGTTTGACGATGGGGCGGGTGATGCCCACGGTGTCGCACTCCTGAAAGGCATCGAGACCAATGGCCGCAGTGGGCACCTGCCCGCTGATGATGACCATGGGGATGCTGTCCATGTAGGCGGTGGCGATGCCGGTCACGGCATTGGTCAGGCCGGGGCCCGAAGTGACCAAGGCCACACCCACCTCACCCGTGGCACGGGCGTAACCATCGGCCGCGTGCACCGCCGCTTGCTCGTGGCGTACCAGCACGTGCTGAATGGTTTCTTGTTTATAGAAGGCGTCATAGATGTGGAGCACGGCTCCACCGGGGTAGCCCCAAACGAACTGCACGTTTTCGGCTTGCAGCGCTTTGACCAGAATTTCGGCCCCACGCAACTCTTGACCAGAAGAAGCGACGGACGCAGCGGATGCCATTTCGGCTTTATTGATTTCCATATATTCAACCTTTGTGAATTTCTCTAACGAAAAACCTTGGGTGCCCCTTGGCTCGACTCTTGTGAAGTGGCTTTGGGACTTGAGACCACAGACATGGGCACCTCACTGTAAAAGTGCCGGACTGTGATCCGTTTGCTTTTTTTCAATTGCAACCCAGTATTATTGCACCGTTGACGGCGGGCCTGTAAAAACAGATCGCCCACATTTGGGTAAATGACATAATTGTCAGTCTCCCTACTCGCAATCTCATCTCGCCTACACAGGACACAGCCCGCCGCTGCAAGCAACTTGGCCTCGGACACCGACATTTCTGACTTTCTCAAAAGCGTGGAGAAAAAAGCTTTTAAACGGGCTTACTACCACGTGGGCGATGAAGAAGGGGCCCTGGACATCGTGCAAGACAGCATGATCAAGTTGTGCACCCACTACTCTGACAAACCGGCACCAGAGCTGCCTTTGCTTTTCCAGCGGATATTGTCCAATACCGTGCTCGACTGGTTTCGCCGTCGCAAGACGCGCAACGCCTTGTTTTCCAACCTGGACGATTTTGACCACCGCGACGACCTGGACGACTTTGACCTGCTCGAAGTCACCGCGGGTGCGGCCGACGCCCCCACCAATCAAAGCGCTGAGCAATGGTTGGGGCGGGTGCAAACCCTGGAACACATTGAAAAAGCCATCATGAGCCTGCCTGCACGTCAACGAGAAGCCTTCCTGCTGCGTTATTGGGAGGAGTTGGACGTGGCTGAAACTGCCGCCGTGATGGGCTGCTCTGAAGGCAGCGTCAAAACCCATTGCTCCCGCGCCATCCAGGCCTTGAGTAAAACCTTGGCCCAACAAGGCATGAAACCATGAATAATTCCCAGTCATCCGCCACTGCAACCACCGCCGACATGGACCTTTGGGGTCGAAACTTGGCCGCGCAATTGGACGTGGCCTCGCAGGATTTGGGGCATGACATCGGCGAGCGGCTGCGCGTGGCCCGCCAAATGGCTTTGAAGACACGCCCCATGCCGCAACGCCTGCTGCGCCACAGCCTGGCCTTGCAAGCCAACGGCACGCTCAGCGGGCCACCCGACGAGGGCCTTAACCTTTGGCGCATCCTGGCCTCGGCCCTGCCTTTGTTGGCACTGGTGTCGGGCCTGATGTTCATCCAGGCCCTGCAACAAGATTTGGCCGAGTCCGACATCGCATCCCTTGACTCGGCCTTGCTGCTCGACGAATTGCCACCAGACGCCTACACCGACCCAGGTTTTGTGCAATTCCTCAAAATCCAGCTCCATCAAAACGCGCGGCATGACTGAAACGGGTTGGAAATTTGGCCTTGATTGCAATGCCGAGCCGACTGCTTGTCGGCCTGGCACGCCATGTCTCAGACCTGGACTGAGCCAATGGTGCCTGAGTGTTCTTGCACTGAGCTTGAGCATGCAGCTTGGGGCTCAAACACCAACGGCCCCCTCCGCGACTGCCCCAACCTCGGCTGAGCAACAGAGTTCTTTGCCCAGCGCGTCCGCGTCTGACAGTGCCCATTCTGGCGTACCATCTGATCCGACTTTACTGGCCATACCGGCACTGGGACACAGTGTGCACCTCCCGTCGGCATCCAACGCCTCCAATACCCACCCCGCCCCCGACTCGGGTGCTTGGCAGTCCTTGAGCAAACGTCAAAAACTGGCCCTTGCACCTTTGGCAGCGGATTGGCATGAGCTGACGGCTCAGCAACGCCAAAAATGGCTGACCCTGTCCACAAACTTTTTCCAACTGAGTGACGAGGAGCAGATGACCCTGCACAGCCGCATGCGGGAATGGGCGGCGCTCAGTCCTCGCCAACGCAGCCAAGCGCGCTTTCACTTCAACACCACCCAATCCCTGTCTGCGCAAGACAAGCGGGCCCAGTGGGAGGCCTACCAGGCGTTGTCCGATCAGGAAAAACACAAGCTGTCTTCGGGCCCCAAACCGCCCGCCAAAAGTGCCGCCCGCAGTTTCGCAACGCCCAGCACCCGCTTGGTCAGCCCCCCCCTGCTGCCCGTCAATGCCACACGGGCAATTCAGCGTGTGGCGCCTTCAAAACCGATCCACCCCAAAACCTTGTTGCCTCAGCCCTCTTGATCCATGCAGCGCGGCTCATTCGCGCATTTGAGCCACAATGGGTGCGACTGACCAACGCTCAGTCCCTCACGCTGTGGCGAACAAACCCTCCGGCCTGCGCCTGCTGGCAGCGCTGAACCCTTTTGCCATTCAATCTTCAATCATCTATTGCTGCCATGACCCAGCGCGTGCCCGCCTCACCGACACACCCCGTACAGCCTGCCGCCGACCCGCTGGCCGCCCCATCGCTCAAACGGCGCATGGCCTGCTGGCTTTACGAAGGCATGCTGCTCTTCGGTGTCGTGTTCATTGCGGGCTACTTGTTTGGCACGCTGAGCCAGACCCGCCACGCCTTGGACAACCGTCCAGGCTTGCAGGCCTTTCTGTTTCTGATAATCGGGATTTACTTCACCTGGTTTTGGCACCGGGGCCAAACCCTGGCCATGAAAACCTGGCATGTCAAAGTCGTCAGTGCGCAAGGTCTGCCCCTGAGCCAAAGCCGCGCCCTGCTGCGCTACCTGCTAAGTTGGATGTGGTTTTTGCCGCCGCTGCTGCTGACCATTCCTTTAGGCCTGCCACCCGGCTCGATGGGTCTGCTCTGTTTTGTCTGGGTGCTGATCTGGGCCTTGCTCAGCCGCTTTCACCCCCAGCGCCAGTTCTGGCACGACGCCTGGGCTGGCACCCGGCTGGTTTCTGCCAAATGAACAAGCCCCACCCTCTCCAGGCTGCAAAACCCGCCTTCTCGGTTTGCGTTTACTGCGGCTCCAAGCCCGGAAACAAGACCGAGTTTGCGCAAATCGCGGTGCAAGTGGGGACCTGGATCGGCGCGCACGGCGGTCAGCTGGTCTATGGTGGGGGGCGCAACGGCCTGATGGGCTTGGTGGCCGAAGCCACGCTGGCCGCAGGCGGCACGGTGGTCGGCATCATCCCCAAAGCCTTGGTCGAAAAAGAATGGGCGCACCATGGTTGCACCGAGCTGCATGTGGTGGACACCATGCACGAGCGCAAACGCCTCATGGCCGACAAGGCCGACGCTTTTTTGGCCCTGCCCGGCGGCATCGGCACGTTTGAAGAATTGTTTGAGGTCTGGACTTGGCGTCAGCTGGGTTACCACGACAAGCCGGTCGGCATCCTGAACAGCTTGGGTTATTACGATGGCTTGATGGCCTTCATTGGCCAAGTGGTGCAAGACGGTTTCATGGGCGATTGGCAAACCGATCTGGTCACCCTGGGCAACGAACCCGAAGTACTGCTGCAAAACTTGGTGCAAAAAGCAGGCTTTTCACCCAAGGCCAAAATCGAACTGATCTGACCTTTGACGCGAGCTGAGCCGGGCTGCGCAGCCCGGCTTTCCCATCAAACCGCTGTTTCGTCTTGCTCGCCAGTACGGATGCGCACCACGCGCTCGACCGAGGTCACAAAAATCTTGCCGTCACCGATCTTGCCAGTGCGCGCAGCCTTGATGATGGCGTCCACGCAACTGTCCACATCTTCGTCCTTGACCACCACCTCGACCTTGACCTTGGGCAAAAAGTCGACCACGTACTCGGCACCCCGGTACAACTCGGTGTGGCCTTTTTGACGGCCAAAACCTTTGACTTCGGTCACTGTCAGGCCCGTCACGCCGCATTCGGCCAAGGCTTCGCGCACTTCTTCGAGTTTGAAAGGTTTGATGACGGCGGTGATCTGTTTCATGGAAGAAATCCTCAAAAAATAGAGATGGCCCGAATTCAGGCGCGGAATTTGTTGGTCATAGGATAACGCCAATCTTTGCCAAAACTGCGGTGCGTCACGCGAATGCCCACCGGCGATTGGCGGCGTTTGTACTCGTTGAGCTTGATCAAGCGCGTGACTTTTTCCACATCGGCGCGCTCAAAGCCGTCGGCAATCAGCGCCTCCACGCCCTCGTCGTTTTCCATGTAGCGCTGAATGATCGCGTCCAGCACTTCATACGCAGGCAAGCTATCCTGGTCTTTTTGGTCGGGGCGCAGCTCGGCGCTCGGCGGCCGGGTGATGATGCGCTCGGGAATCGGCTGGCTGCCTGTGCCATAAGGGTCGTTCAGGTTGCGCCAGCGCGCCAGGTCAAACACGCGGGTCTTGACCACGTCCTTGATCACCGCAAAGCCGCCCGCCATGTCGCCATACAGCGTGCAGTAACCGGTGGCCATCTCGCTCTTGTTGCCGGTGGTCAGCACAATCGCCCCGGTTTTGTTGGACAGCGCCATGAGCAGCGTGCCGCGAATGCGGGCCTGGATGTTCTCTTCGGTCGTGTCTTCTTTCAGGCCCTCAAACTGGGCCGACAGCGCCTGCTTGAAGCCATCGAACAGCGGCGCAATCGAGATCTCGTCGTAGCGCACGTTCAAGCGTTTGACCATGTCACGCGAATCGATCCAGCTGATGTCGGCCGTGTAAGGCGAGGGCATCATCACCGCGTGGATCTTGTCGGCCCCGATCGCGTCTACTGCAATCGCCAACACCAGTGCCGAATCGATGCCACCCGACAGACCCAAAAGCGCACCCTTGAAACCGTTCTTGCCCAAATAATCCCGCACGCCCAGCACCAAGGCGTCCCACAACTCGGCGTCGGCGCTGGCCATGGGCACCAAGGCCTCGGGCGCAGCGCTCAAGGCCACACCCGATGTCGCAGACTGCACCTGTACCGTCATGGCCGCTTCGCGAAAGCCTGCGGCTCGCGCCACCACTTGGCCTTGGGCGTTCAGGGCAAACGAGCGCCCTTCAAAAATCACCTCATCCTGGCCGCCCACCAAATGCGCATAAATCAAAGGCAAACCGCAATCGGCCACGCGCTCGCGCATGCGCTGTTCGCGCTCCGGACCCTTGCCGACATGAAAAGGCGATGCGTTCAGCACGGCCAGCACCTGCGCCCCAGCGTCACGCGCCAGACGGGCCGGTTCGTCAAACCAGGCGTCTTCGCAAATGAGCAAGCCCACCCGCACGCCTTCGACCTCAAATACGCCCACGCCATGGCCGGGCGTGAAGTAACGGCGCTCGTCAAACACCTGGTAATTGGGCAACTCACGCTTGTCGTAAGTGCAGACCAATTGCCCTTCGCACAGCACGCTCGCGCGGTTGTGGCGGCGCGTCACGGCAACGCTTCGGGTGCGCACACCACCGCCTTCGGGGTGGCCCACCACCACATGCAGCCCCTTTAACCCAGCCAGTTCGCGGGCCACCGTTTTCAGGGCATCATCGCAGGCGTCGATGAACGACGGGCGCAGAAACAAATCTTCGGCCGCATAGCCGCAAATCGACAGCTCGGGCGTCAACACCAGGCGCGCGCCCTCAGCATGCGCACGGGTGGCGAAATCGATGATTTTGCGGGCATTGCCCTGCATGTCACCGACGACAAAGTTGAGCTGGGCCACACGAATTTGGAGAGTCATACAGGTGCTGGAAAATGTGAGCTTGAATTATGTCACCCGGGTGCAGGATGACCTGCGCGCTATCGCGCCTGAAGCCTGGGACAGCTTGCTTGCCCAGCAAGACGCCCCATCCCCCTTCATGCTGCATGCCTATTTGTCGGCCATGCAGACCAGCCAATCGGCCGCGCCCGAGACCGGCTGGACGCTGCAAGTCATCAGCCTGTGGCGCAGCACCCCGCAAGGCGATGTGTTGGCCGCCGCCTGCCCGCTGTACATCAAGACGCATTCACGCGGCGAATACGTGTTTGACCACGCCTGGGCCGACGCCTACCAGCGCCACGGCCTGGACTATTACCCCAAAGCCTTGGTCGCCCCGCCCTTCACCCCAGTGCCCGGCAGCCGCTTGCTGGCCGAAACCGACGAGGCCCGCCGGGCCCTGCTGGCCGCCTTGCTGGACATTTGCCAAACCAACGGCATCCCGTCCCTGCACATTCTGTTTGCCAGCCCGCACGACCTGCAGGCCTGCGAACAAGCCGGGCTGCTGCAACGCGACCAAGTGCAGTTCCACTGGCAAAACCAAGGCTGGCGCGACTTCGATGACTTTTTGGCCAGCCTGACCCAAGAAAAGCGCAAAAAAATCCGGCAAGAACGCCGCAAAGTGGCCGATGCAGGCGTGACCTTTCGCGCCGTGCGCGGCCCCGACATGATGGAAGGCGACTGGGCCGTGCTGCTGCGCTGCTACCAGCAAACCTATTGGGAACACGGCAACCCGCCCTATTTGACCCCGGCGTTTTTTGAGTCCATGCGCACCGACATGGCCGCCAACTGGCTTCTGTTTGTGGCCGAACACGCGGGCCTGCCGATTGGCATCAGCCTGATCGGCCTGCACCTGGACGCCCAAGGCCAGCCCGAAGTGGCCTATGGACGCTATTGGGGGGCCCTTGCCCGGGTGGACTGCCTGCACTTTGAAGCCTGCTACTACCAACCTATCGCATGGTGCATCCAGCACGGCCTCAAACGATTTGAAGGCGGCGCGCAAGGCGAACACAAAATGGCCCGCGCCCTGCTGCCCACCCCCACCCACAGCGCGCATTGGCTGGCACACCCGGCGTTTTCTGAGGCCGTGGCCCGGTTTTTAGAGCGGGAAAAAGCGGGGGTGGAGAACTACCTGGAAGCGCTTAACCAGCACTCGCCGCTCAAACAAACGCCCCAGTCCAACTTGTAGGCCGGCACCTTCAGGTCCGACATGAAGCCTTGTGCGCCATCGCCATCCGCGATGTCACACCACGAGAACAATTCTTACGGCCAAACCACAGCCTGCGCCCCCTCCAGAGAAATTCTGTCTCAGTCCGGCGAATGAATCGCCTTGCGGGGGCTTGATTTTTGACACGTTCAGTGGCTCACTGGCTGGCATAAAAATGCATCGGGAGGGTAGCTTTAAAGCTACAATTGGCATGTTTCTTTTAAAGCACTACGTCAGCCCTCAGGGGGTGGACCTGTTTGGTTTGTGGCTGGATGAACTGCGAGACAAACAAGCAAGAGCCAGAGTTTCTGCACGCCTGCTGCGTCTGCAAAACGGGAATTTTGGTGATTGCAAGCCTGTTGGGGCGGGAGTTTGGGAGCTGCGGATTGATTGGGGTCCGGGCTACCGCGTCTATTACGCCTTGGCCGACAAAAAAGTCGTCTTGCTGTGCCAAGGAGGAGACAAGCGCTCGCAGCAAGCCGATATCGACCGAGCAATGCAGCGTTGGTTGGAATGGCAAACAAGGAGTTCAACATGAATGAAACCGCAAAACACGATGACTGGCTTTTTCAACAACTCCAAGATGCCGAATTTGCCGCCGAATACCTGAATGCGGCCAATGAGGATGACGATCCCAAGACTTATTTGGCCGCTTTGCGCAAAGTGGTTGAGGCGCGCTGCGGCATGACAGCTTTGGCTGCGCAGACCCAGCTGTCACGCGAAACGCTTTACCGAACCTTGTCGGCCCGGGGCAATCCCACGATCAAAACATTGGCGGCTGTGCTCAAAGCCACGGGCCTGCGAATATCCATCGCGCCAGTCCCATAAAAAACGCCTGGGCGGCGCAAACCGGGCAGGCGTTTTTGGGGGTTCAATGGCTTCCAATAGAAGCCATTGAGCCAGGCGCTCAGGCCTTGGTTTTGTTGTAAGCCGCGATGCCGTCCAGGATTTCCTTGTGGGCGGATTCTTTGCCTTCCCATCCCAGCACTTTGACCCACTTGCCTTTTTCGAGGTCTTTGTAGTGCTCAAAGAAGTGGGCGATCGCGTTGCGGCGCATCGCGTTCACATCCGAGATGTCTTGCCAGTGGTCGTACATCGGCAAAATTTTGCTGGTCGGCACAGCAACCACCTTGCCATCCACACCGGCCTCGTCTTCCATCATCAAAATGCCCAAGGCTCGGCAGGGCACGACCACACCGGGGTGCAAGGCGTAAGGGGTGATCACCAACACGTCCACCGGGTCTCCGTCGCCAGACAGGGTTTGGGGCACGTAGCCGTAATTGGTGGGGTAGTGCATGGCCGTGGTCATGAAACGGTCCACGAACAAGGCGCCGGTTTCCTTGTCCACTTCGTACTTGATCGGATCGGCGTTCATCGGGATTTCGATGATCACGTTGAAAGTTTCGGGCGCTTGTTTGCCGGGGGTCACGTTGTCGAGGGACATCTTGCAGGTCTCGGGGTGAAAAGTTAAAGAAAAACGAAGATCTCTAGGGATTAACCCCGATTTTACTTTCACAAGGCTTGCGCTGATCGTGTCCCAGCCTCTTTAATGTGCCGTTGGCCAATCGTTCTCCGGTTTCGGTGATCGAGGAAGCAACGCCATGGAGGGGTCTCCGGTGCGTTGCCCCTCTGTTCAGCGACAACCATCGAGGAGTACAACGATGACAGGAAATTCAGCGCTCGTTCTGGCGCTCGTATGTGGTTTGATTGCCGTGGCTTACGGCATTTGGGCCCGAGGGTGGATCCTTTCTCAAGATGCCGGCAATGCCCGGATGCAGGAAATTGCAGCGGCCATTCAGGATGGTGCTGCGGCCTATCTGGCCCGGCAATACAAAACCATCGCCATCGTTGGCGTGGTGCTGGCCATCCTGATGGGCATCTTTCTGGATGGCATCACCGCCATCGGTTTCGTGATTGGCGCGGTGCTTTCGGGCGCGTGCGGCTTTATCGGCATGAATGTGTCGGTCAAAGCCAACGTGCGCACGGCCCAGGCCGCCACCAAAGGCATTGGCCCGGCGCTGGACGTGGCGTTTCGGGGTGGTGCCATCACCGGCATGCTGGTGGTGGGCTTGGGTCTGTTGGGTGTGTCCGGTTTTTACTGGTTTTTGGTGGGCAACGGCAACCTCACGCCTGACAAAAATCTGGCTACCTTGCTTAACCCCCTGATCGGCTTTGCCTTCGGCTCCTCGCTGATCTCCATTTTTGCCCGACTGGGCGGTGGCATTTTCACCAAGGGCGCTGACGTGGGCGCCGACCTGGTGGGCAAAGTGGAAGCGGGCATTCCCGAGGACGATCCGCGCAACCCGGCCGTGATTGCCGACAACGTGGGCGACAACGTGGGCGACTGCGCCGGCATGGCCGCCGACCTGTTCGAGACGTATGCCGTGACCTTGATCGCGACCATGGTGCTGGGGGCCTTGCTGATTTCGGCGGCCCCAGGTCAGGCCGTGCTGTACCCACTGGCCCTGGGCGCGGTATCCATCATCGCCTCCATCATTGGCTGCTTCTTCGTCAAGGCCTCTCCGGGCATGACCAATGTGATGCCCGCGCTCTACAAAGGCCTGGCCATCTCGGGCGTGCTGTCCTTGATTGCCTTTTACTTTGTCACCACCTGGCTGATGCCTGACAACGCCCTGGGCGCTGCGGGCAGCCAGATGAAGCTGTTTGGTGCCTGCGCCGTGGGGCTGGTGCTCACGGCCGCCTTGGTCTGGATCACCGAGTTCTACACCGGCACGCAATACGCCCCGGTGCAGCACATCGCGCAAGCCTCGACCACCGGCCACGGCACCAACATCATCGCTGGTCTGGGCGTGTCCATGCGCTCCACCGCATGGCCAGTGATGTTCGTCTGTCTGGCCATCTGGACAGCTTATGCGCTGGGTGGCTTGTACGGCATCGCCGTGGCGGCTACCTCCATGCTGAGCATGGCGGGCATCGTGGTGGCGCTGGACGCTTATGGCCCCATCACCGACAACGCGGGCGGCATTGCCGAAATGGCCGAAATGCCCAGCAGCGTGCGCGACGTCACCGACCCGCTGGATGCCGTGGGCAACACCACCAAGGCTGTGACCAAGGGTTACGCCATTGGCTCAGCAGGCCTGGCCTCGCTGGTGCTGTTTGCCGACTACACGCACAAACTGGAGGCCTACGGCAAGGCCATCAGCTTTGACCTGTCCGACCCTCTGGTCATCATTGGCCTGTTCATTGGCGGGCTGATCCCCTACCTGTTCGGGGCCATGGCCATGGAAGCGGTGGGCCGGGCTGCAGGCAGCGTGGTGGTTGAAGTGCGCCGCCAGTTCAAGGAGATCCCCGGCATCATGGAAGGCACGGCCAAGCCCGAATACGGCAAAGCCGTTGACATGCTGACCACAGCCGCCATCAAGGAAATGGTCATCCCAAGCCTGTTGCCCGTGGTGGTGCCGGTGCTGGTGGGCCTGATTCTGGGGCCCAAGGCGCTGGGCGGTTTGCTGATGGGCACCATCATCACCGGCCTGTTTGTGGCGATTTCCATGTGCACTGGGGGTGGTGCTTGGGACAACGCCAAGAAATACATCGAAGACGGCCACCACGGCGGCAAGGGCTCAGACGCCCACAAGGCAGCCGTGACCGGTGATACGGTGGGTGACCCTTACAAGGACACCGCTGGCCCGGCCATCAACCCGCTGATCAAGATCATCAACATCGTGGCGCTTTTGATCGTGCCGCTGGTGATGCAGGTTCACGGTACCTGATCTTCTTTGCAAGGTCTGAAAGGCCCGCTTTGGCGGGCCTTTTTTTGTGCTCGGCTGAGCCGCAAAGGTCGATGTCCCGTGGGTGATTTTCAAAATCCTGCCCGGGTTCACAATAGGCCCATGCAAATGAATTTCATCGCCAACCAATCCATCCCCGCCCTGGCAGGCCAAACCATTGATGTGCTCGACCCGTCTGACGGGCTGGTGTTTGAGCAGATCCCGCGCAGCCAAGAGGCCGACATCGATGCTGCTGTTGTGGCGGCCCGAGCGGCCTTCAACGGCCCTTGGGGCAAGCTGACGGCTGTAGAGCGCGGGCGCTTGCTCATGAAGCTGTCGCAAAAAGTGAGCGAGCACGCCGCCGAACTGGCCGCCCTGGAGCAGCGCGATTGCGGCAAGCCCACCAAACAGGCCGCCGCCGATTCGGTGGCCTTGGCGCGTTACTTTGAGTTTTATGCCGGGGCCTGCGACAAGCTGCACGGCGAGACCCTGCCCTACCAAAACGGCTACAGCGTGCTGACTTGGCGCGAGCCGCATGGCGTGACGGGCCATGTGATCCCCTGGAACTACCCGATGCAGATTTTTGGGCGCAGCGTGGGCGGCGCTTTGGCTGCGGGCAACGCCTGCGTGGTCAAACCGGCCGAAGACGCTTGCCTGTCGCTCATTCGCGTGGCGCAGCTGGCCGCCGAGGTGGGTTTCCCGCCCGGGGCCATCAACATCGTCACCGGTTACGGCCACGAAGTGGGCGATGCGCTGGCGCGTCACCCCGGCATTGACCACATCAGCTTCACCGGCAGCCCCCGCGTGGGCACGCTCATCCAGCAAGTGGCGGCTGAGCGGCATTGTCCCGTGACGCTGGAGCTGGGTGGCAAGAGCCCGCAGATTATTTTTGACGATGCCGACCTGGACGCGGCCATTCCGGTGGTGGTGAACGCCATCGTGCAAAACTCGGGGCAGACCTGCAGCGCAGGCTCACGCGTTCTGATTCAACAAGGCATTTACGAACCGCTATTGAAGCGCCTGGGCGAAGCCTTTGGCCGCCTGCAGGTGGGCTCGGCCGCGATGAACCTGGACCTGGGGCCTTTGATACGCGCCAGCCAGTTGGAGCGAGTGACGGGTTTCTTGGACCAAGCCCGCGCAGACGGCATTGCCACGGTGGCCCAAGGGCAAATTGCGGCAGGTGTGCCTGCGGGCGGCTTTTACCAAGCCCCCACTTTGCTGCGCGATGTGCCGGTGATGCACCGCCTGGCGCAAGAAGAAGTGTTTGGCCCGGTGCTGTCGGCCATGTCCTTCACCGACGAAGACCACGCCGTCGAATTGGCCAATGCCACCGAGTTCGGTTTGGTGGCCGGTATCTGGACACGCGATGGTGGCCGCCAATTCCGCATGGCCAAGCGCGTGCGCAGCGGCCAGGTGTTCATCAACAACTACGGCGCAGGCGGAGGTGTGGAACTGCCCTTTGGCGGCGTCAAGTCCTCGGGCTATGGCCGCGAAAAAGGCTTTGAAGCCTTGCTGGGCTTCACCACCCTCAAGACGGTGGCGATCCAGCACGGTTGAGGCACCCGCATGCGGGGCTCTGCGGTCTTGACCATGTTGTCTGCAAGGCGTGGCGGCTCGGGCACAATCAACCCCCATGTCTGAACGCGTCATTCCGCTGGTTGACCAGCGCCATCCCAGCTTGCCTTTGCCCACGTTGTTGGCGGGCCAAGACTTGAACGCCCTGCCCTTGGACGGCCTGCGCCGCCCGCTGACCGATTTGCGCATCAGCGTGACCGACCGCTGCAACTTCAGGTGCAGCTATTGCATGCCCAAGGAAGTCTTTGACAAGGACTACGCCTACCTGCCGCACAGCCATCTGCTGAGCTTTGAGGAAATCACCCGAATCGCCACTGTGTTCGTGGGCCGTGGGGTGCGCAAGATCCGCTTGACGGGTGGTGAGCCGCTGCTGCGAAAGAACATCGAAATACTGATTGAGCAACTGGCCGCGCTGCGCACCCCTGACGGCCAGCCGCTTGATTTGACCCTGACCACCAACGGTTCGCTGCTGGCGCGCAAAGCCCAAAGCCTGAAAGGCGCCGGGCTGCAACGCGTGACGGTGAGTCTCGATGGCCTGGACGATGCGGTGTTCAGAAGCATGAACGATGTGGACTTTCCGGTGGCCGATGTGCTGGCCGGGATCGAAGCCGCGAGGGCTGCGGGCCTGGGGCCAATCAAGGTCAACATGGTGGTCAAGCGCGGCACCAATGACCACGAAATTTTGCCCATGGCCCGGCACTTCCAGGGCACAGGCATTGTGCTGCGCTTCATCGAATACATGGACGTGGGCGCGACGAACGGTTGGTGCATGGACGAAGTCTTGCCCAGCGCCGAGGTGGTTCGCCGCCTGCATGCCGAGCTGCCGCTGGTGCAGCTGGACCCAGCCGCCCCCGGTGAGACCGCCGAGCGCTGGGGCTACGCCAACGCCCAAGGCGAGCATGACCCATTGCTGGGCGAGGTGGGTGTCATCAGCAGCGTGACGCAGGCCTTTTGCGGCGACTGCAACCGCGCCCGCCTGTCCACCGAAGGCCGCTTGTATTTGTGCTTGTTTGCCAGTCAAGGCTACGACCTGCGCCAGCTGCTGCGCGACCCGGCGCAAAGCGACAACGCACTGGCCCAGACGGTGGACGCCATCTGGCGCGGACGGACTGACCAATATTCGGTGCTGCGCAGCCTGCGCGGGCCGGACACCGCCAGCGGCCCCGGCCACCGAGTGGAAATGAGCTACATCGGAGGCTGAAGGCCATGAACCCCCATACCCAGAATGCACCGGGCATCACCGGCCTCATCCTCGCAGGCGGTCGCGGCTCGCGCATGGGCGGCGTTGACAAGGGCCTGCAGAACTTTCGCGGCCTGCCGCTGGCGCTGCAAACCCTGATGCGCCTGCAGCTGCAAAGCCTGCCGCCCCAGGAAATTCTGATCAACGCCAACCGCAACCTGGCCGCTTACGAGTCGCTGGGCGTGCCGGTTTGGCCCGACAGCATCGACGGCTTTGCCGGACCTTTGGCGGGCTTTCTCACGGGCCTGGAGCACTGCGAAACGCCGCTCTTGCTCACCGTGCCTTGCGACTCGCCGCTGTT